>CAXYYW010000069.1:0-4203 GCA_964293235.1 uncultured bacterium
CGGCACCTGTAAAACTTCCACAAAGACCTCCCTGTTCTGTAACTAACCGCTACTTCGTACAAAAGATTGGAAATAAGCTTAAAAAGCGAAAGCGCCCGGCACATGAGGGCTTATAACAAAAAAACCGCCTAGTGAGGCGGGCGATTTGAGCGAATATGGGGGTGACGGGGAGGCGCGCTGTGGGCGCCCCTCCCCGGCGTTGGCTACTTCGTTCGCGTCACCGCCGTGAACTTCACGGCCTTCATGGTCCTGTAGCCCTTCACGGTGGACTTGACGAACCCCCGTTGGGCCTTGTCCCAGTACCGGGTCGTCGTCTCCATGTACCACCTGACGCTGACCTTGAAGGACTTGCCTGGCACGTTGAAGTAGTACGCCGTGCCCAGCTCGTCCATGGTGAAGCGGCCCTGACCACTGATGTAGGCCGAGTCGGCCCAGGCGTAGATCCACCACTGCGTCATGCCATCACGTGATTCGTGGTACTCGTAGGCGTATGGGGTGATCTGGATCTTCGCGTTGAACCGGTAGTCGTTCGACTTTGTGAACTTGATGGTCGCGTTGAGATCGACGCCGTTGCTGGCGTCGTTCTCTTCGACGGTGCAGATCTTGGACCCAGCCTTGGCCGAGCTGCTGATGTGCATGTGGCGCTTCCACACCGAGCCGGCCTTCGGGCAGTACTTGCCCGAAACGGTGACCGACGGGCCGGTTACCGCGGCCTGAGCCTGGGTAACGTTGCTGCCGACGAGGCCGGAGGCGGTGACGACCAGGGTTGCGACAGATGTCGCGATAACCCTCGACAGGCTATGGGTTGTGAACATCGGGTTACTCCTTCGTGTGGGGTGCGAAGGCATTTTACCTTAGCGAGCATAACTTGTAGCCGTTGCTGCCAATTATGGTCGCCAAGGTAAATTATTTGTCGAAAGTAGCCAAACTATTAAAAAACGCGTATCTCATACGCTTGTACTATTTTATCACAAATTGAACAAATATGCAATTTGCATCGCCGTGTGAAGGCTCCTGCCTGAATATGCTTGTGCTATCATAGAAGCAAATGCATCATCTCGTTGGGCAGAAACACAAGCTACAGCGCAAGCGTGCTTCGGCGCGCGTGCCTGAAACGCCGTATATGCGTTTTCTCGACAAAGTAACGTTTGTCGCTGGCATAGTCGGACCATTTACGGTGCTGCCTCAGATATGGAGCATCTTCAGCACACAGTCTGCCGTCGGTGTGTCGCTGAGCACGTGGCTTCTTATCTTTATAGTGACATTGCCATGGGTGTTTTATGGTTTCGCGCACAAGGACAAAAGTATCATTTGGAGCTTTATACTCTGGGAAGTCGCCAACCTTGCCGTTGTCGTCGGCGTGTTGCTGTACGGATGATACGTCTTGCTACCAGTGAATTCTAAGGAAGGTATGAGAAAATAGGTGTATGGACGATATCTGCAAGCTTAGTTTTAAGGACTCATTTGGCAAGGAAATCTCTCTCGATGAGTTTCGCGGCAAGGTGCTGTTACTCGTCAACACTGCCACGAAATGCGGTCTCGCGCCGCAGTTCAAAGAGTTGGAAGCGCTACATACAGAATACGAAGGCAAGGGCCTCGTCGTCATAGGATTTCCGAGCAATACGTTCGCACAGGAGCCTGAAGCAAATGAGAATATGGCTGGAACCTGCGAAGTGAACTTTGGTGTGACGTTTACTCTCAGTGAAAAGATAGAGGTGAACGGACCAAAGACGCATCCGATTTTCGCGTACCTAAAAGAACACAGCAGTTCAACGCTCGGCAAAGATATCAAATGGAACTTCACAAAATTTCTTGTCAGCCGTGACGGCGAAACCATAAAACGTTTTGCTCCGACGACGAAACCAGAAAAACTCAGACCAACTCTGGAAGAACTCCTCAGTAATGGCAGTTCTCAAGCGAAATAGTATTGAAATATAGCTCATAATATTTTAAAATATACCAGACAATAAACTTGAGAGGTCACGTAAGAACACTTGGCTACTCGTTTGTTGAGCAACTTAAGTCTTCATGAACGTGAAATCTCCAAACTTGAGAGGGAACGATGAAAAAGTCCTCACTGTCCCGGCGTGTCGCGTTGGGGCTTGCGGCGATGGCCGTCACTTTCACCGGCATGGTATTCACCGCGCCGTCGGCTCGCGCAGCCTTCAGCTGCGACGCTCTCGTTATCGACGGGGCACAGAGCCTCACCATTCCTCAGGAAGATTCACTCAGTATGTGGATGCAAGTCTTTCCACTGAACGGTATTGACCTGCGGATCATCACGACCCCCAACCTCACAAGCGAGGGAGGTGTCGTGCCATACGGAGAAGATGGAGGCGGTACGAACGTCAGCCCGTACGCCCTGCAGAACTACATCCTCCAGATGAAGGATTACTGCCCGAGCTGGAGCGATGTGAGCAACGTGAATGGTGAGCCGGTCGCCAAGAAGAACCTGATCATCATTGCAGTTGCTCCCTACAACCAGCAGTCGATGTTGATCCAAGGTGCAGACACCCCGGTACTGAAGCAGAACGAGGTGGACGAGGTGCTGGGCGAAGGTGTCCAGCAGGGGTACGCCCTGGGAGATCCTAACGGAGGTTTTCAGCATGCCGTCTGGAGCCTTGCGTGGATCCTTTTCGGGTGGCGGTGGTTGCTCATGATGGCGGCCGCAATCCTGGTCATTGCCGTGGTCGGGACGATCATCGTCAAGAAAGCCAACCGACGTGCGGCAAGTCGTATACCATCCCGTTCATGAAGCACTATGCCCGCGTCACCTCTCGGCTTCGTCCGAGTCGTGGCGCGGGTGCTTCATTTTGAGCTTATGATTCTAAGAGCTTTCTCGTATATGTGGTGTAGATTCGGGTATAATAGAACGGTAAGCAGAAAGGAGGGTAGGTTAAACGATTTGAGCGTATAAAGAAAATATCACTAGTGCTCCTGGGGAGCGGAGTCGCTGCAGTTGGCCTGCAGTTTTTCTTACTTCCAAACCATTTGGTTGACGGCGGAGTGACAGGTATTTCCATACTCACGGCCCACTTGTCCGGCTGGCCACTTGGTCTGTTCCTTGTGCTTTTCAACATTCCATTTGTCGTGCTAGGCTACCGTAAATTTGGCCGTGAATTTGCCATGCTCTCAGCCGTGGGTATAACTATGCTTGCGGCGCTTACTATTAATCATGTGAACTATGGCTTCACTGACGTGCCTATACTTGCGGCAGTGTTTGGCGGCATGTTTGTCGGTATAGGAGTCGGTTTGGTCGTTCGCTACGGCGGCATATTGGACGGGTCTGATACGGTGGCGGTCCTCATAGATAGGGAAACCGTGTTCTCCGTCGGTGAAGCAATTATGGCCATAAATGGCGTTATTATAACAGCGGCGGGATTTGTATTTGGCTGGGAACAAGCGCTGTACTCGCTCATAGCGTACTTTGTAGCACACAAAGCCATAGACGTGACGGTCAAGGGGCTTGATGAATCGCGTATGCTCTGGATAGTCAGCCTGAAAGTTCGCGATGTCGGCAAGGTTATCAACGAAGTCGCGAAGTTGCCGGTAACGTATGTGAAAGAAAGTAATCCCCGACACAAGGAGCCGCACGGTGTACTACTAGTGGCGATAACGCGGTTGCAGGAGCAAAAGGTCAAGGCCGCCGTTCGCGCCGTTGACCCACGCGCGTTTATAGTCGTGTCAGACGCGCACGAGGTGATAGGGAAGATTCACGAAGGCTCGCTGTACAGAAAGGTCTAAAATGAAAAACCCCCGTAGGGGCTTTCCATATTCCAGGTAGTCTCCTTCGGGGGTGGGTTGCTGTAATTGCGCGAGGGTCTAGTCGACCCACTTGATCTTGCTCCACTGGATGCAGCTCATGCGTTCGCTACCTTGTATGCGAAGTTCGCGAGCTACACTGGCGCAGATGATGCGCCGTGGCGCCGCATCACCCTTAATGGCGGCTTCGTAGTTTGAGGGGGCGATATTGACACTGCCCCTGTAAACCTTGCTGCCGACTTTGTAGGTGAAGGCGTACTGCCTGGGGGTGAAATCATCCACTTCAGGCGGCGTTCAGGAGCTTCCTGACACCGGCGTAGTAGTCGTTCCATCCCTTCGCGTGGCCGCCACGCTGGACGACACGCATGTACCGGAGGACACGCTTGATACGCCGATCGCGGATGTCGTAGACACCGTAATCGAGGAGCCCCAGTTCGAGAC
>CAXYYW010000070.1:0-4196 GCA_964293235.1 uncultured bacterium
GTAATGCCTCTGAGCAGATGGCGTATCTTGAGCAACTACAACCTTTGCTTCAAGCAGTATCGAAACCACTCGAAGATCAGTTTGCAGTGTTAACCTCTCAGCAAGAAAACTGGCAGACATTCGTAAACGGTCTCAAACAGCTTTCCGTTCCCATCTCGTTTAATAGTGCGCATGCTAATCTCTTGAAGCAGGCTTCAGCTGTACAAGAGCAATGGATTGCTCTTGTACAAGCCTCAAATACCTATGACAGCGGTGCGTTCCGCGAGGCGCGTACAAAACTCACTGGGAGCTACACGGCATTTCAAGTAGCCTCGGGTGAGTTCACGAACGTCATAAATAGTACACAAGCGTCTATAGCTACGTCCGTCACGGCCCTCAAATAAGTCAAAAGCCTGGGACAAGTGTCCCAGGCCAGGGTGCTCGGACGGGCCCAATGCCGTCCCGAGCATACCGAGCTCAACGCTCAGACTTGTCTCGCTAGATCCGAGACACTTCCGATGATGTACTTGAGCCCCTTCATGGTCATCGGGAACTTGAAGGTGATTTGCAGACCTGAGCTACCGTTGTAGCGCTCAGCCCTTTCGATCAGCTGGTCGTAGGCACCGATGATTGGGTGGTGGATGGATAGCAGTTTGCTGAGCAGTGACTCAAACTCATCCTCCCCCATGCTGCGTCCGAGTCGGTAGCAAACCGACATGTCGTCAACAATGCTCATGACTTTCCCTCCGGTCTAGTTAGCGAGAACGGTTGCCCTCACAATGCCATTGAACATGTATATTATAGCACAAAATCATTACTAAATAAAGCTCTGAAACGTCGAAACCCGCACTCCTCTCGGAGCTTGGGCTCGACGTGAGGATAGTACGGGTTGGTGCCGAGTTCCGCTCGGCGACGGTACAGTGCGTGTGCCTCAGGCAAGGCCGGGTGTGAATTCGATGTGCTTGACCGGCACCCAATCGGCATAATTCCCGGGAAAGGTGACCCACCATCTGCGAGCTTTGAAAATCCTTTGGATTTCGTACACGTAGAGCTGGTCCCACGAACAGCCGACGCGCCCCGCTTCCGCCTTGAGATCTGAGACGTCGATAGTGACGCTACCTCCCCAGTCGGCGGGGAGTCTCGAGTTGACGTAGGCGATGAGTGCATCGGGCACAACAGGGCTCGGCGGTGGCGCCGGAGCCCAAATTGGATTTGTCACTTCACACACTCCTTTCGGAATCGATTCAAGGTGCGCGGCACGGTGCCGGCAAAAGCTGGTGTGCACAGCCTATCTTTTGATTATAACACGAAACGCAGAGCGCGTCAATTTCCGCCTCTGTTCGCCGACGGCTGCTTACCGTTGGCTTTATCGCGACCTTCCTCCTTCATCTTTCATCCTTCTTTCATCTATAAAAACGTTGACACTACCCCATATTTTTGCTATATTGGACGAGTTACTTTTACGATATAACAAAAGTTTCTTGGTGAATCGGTAGGTCCTAACAGATAAAGGAAACCACCAGTTGCCAAGAATTTTAAATGCAGAAACTCCAGGCAAAATCTCACGCAAGGAGCAATCTGTAAAGGAAAGGGCGTAGATGAAAACTCTACTCGGTACCAAAGTTGGTATGACCCAGATCCTCGGCGAGGATGGCGTTGCTGTTCCAGTGACCCTCATCAAGGCCGGCCCAGTCACCGTGACTCAGGTGAAGACTGTCGAAAGCGACGGTTACACAGCGGTGCAGCTTGGGTATGGAAACGGGAAGAACCTGAGCAATGCCGTGGCCGGACACGTTAAAAAAGCCGGCGTCACACCAAAAAAGATTAAAGAAGTTCGCGTTGAGGAACTTGGCGAAATGAAAGTAGGCGATGCATTTGACGTCGCTATTTTTGAAGTCGGGGACAGCGTGGACGTAACAGGCGTGAGCAAGGGTAAAGGTTTTGCCGGTACCATCAAGCGCCACAACTACAACCGCCAGCGCAAGACGCACGGTGGTAAGGGTGATACACGTAAGGTCGGTTCTATCGGCTCTATGTACCCACAGAAGATTTTTAAAGGCAAGACTATGGCCGGCCACATGGGCAACGAGCAAGTTACGGTGAAAAACCTTACTGTCGCATACGTTGACGCTGAAGACGGCGTCATAGGTCTCAAAGGTGCTGTACCTGGCCCACGAAAAGGCATCGTCAGCATAAAGGGAGAGGAGAAGTAATATGGCTGAAACGACAAAGACGACTCTTCCGAAAGACATTTTCGGTGTCGAAGTGACAAATCATCAACTGCTCAAGGTTGCATACACTATGTACCTCGCAAATGCTCGAAGCGCTGCTGCAAAGACAAAGAAGCGCGGCGAAGTCAGCGGTGGTGGCAAGAAGCCTTGGAAGCAAAAGGGTACCGGCCGAGCTCGTTTCGGTAGCACCCGCGTGCCAATCTGGCGCGGTGGTGGTGTCGCCTTCGGCCCAACAGGTGAGCAGAATTACACTATGAAGCTCAGCGTTGGCGCAAAGCGCACAGCCCTCCGCCAGGCCCTCAGCCTCGCAAACAAGGACAAGAAGCTCGTTGTTATCGACAACGTGGCGTTTACAGCAGGCAAGACCAAAGAGACTGTCAAATTGCTTGACGCAAACAAGGTGACGAAGGAACAGCGCGTGCTGCTCGTCGTCAGCGAGAAGAACGATAACATCCGACGCGCAACGAACAACGTCAACCAAATCAAGGTTGTCAGCGCTCTGTACCTGAATGTCTTTGACATCATGAACGCAGACGTCATTCTCATGACGAGCAAAGCACTCGATGCAGTCAAAGAATGGCTCGGAAAGGAGAGTAAATAATGTCACACGTTATTACTCCACGCATGAGCGAGAAGGCTTACCAAAGCGCCCAGGACGGCACCTACGTATTTAACGTCCCTGCTGGTCTCGAAAAGGCTGAGATTATCAGCGCCGTTGAAGCTGATTATAAAGTGAAAGTTACTGACGTTCGTGTCGTTGTCCGCAAGGGCAAGACGATCCGCAGCTCTCGTGGCAAACGCGCACAGCCAGCTGTCGTGAACCGCAAGGACACGAAGAAGGCGTACGTTCGCCTCGCTGAAGGTCAGAAACTTGATCTGTTCGGCGAAGATGAGAAGAAAGAGGAGAAGAAGTAATGGCTTTGCAACAGTACAAACCAACGACCAATGGCCGTCGCGGCATGACGAGCCAGGACTTCTCTGACATCACGACAAAGAAGCCGCTGAAGAGCCTTCTGAAGATTAAGAAGTCAAATGCCGGCCGTAACAACCAAGGCCGCATCACAACCCGCCATCGCGGTGGTGGCGTGAAGCAGTTCTACCGCATCATGAACCACAACCTCGCTGCTGGCACAGTTGCGACTGTCGAGCACATCGAATACGACCCGAACCGTTCGGCCCGTATCGCTCGCGTCAAAGATCAGCACGGTCTGTACCACTACATCGTTGCCAACAAAGGCATGACAGCTGGTTCAGTCGTGAAAGCTGGTGAAGAAGCGCCGGTAGAGGTAAATAACCGCCTACCACTCAGCAAGATTCCAACTGGTACGCAAATTTACGCTATAGAGCTTCAGGCCGGCAAGGGTGCGCAAGCAGTCCGCGCCGCTGGTGCAAAAGCACAGCTCATGGCGAAAGAAGGCGACCACGCACTCGTTCGTATGCCAAGCGGTGAAGTCCGCAAATTCCGCCTCGAGTGCATGGCAAGCATCGGTGTTGTCGGTAACGAACAGCACCAGAACGTCAAAATCGGTTCTGCAGGCCGCAAGCGTCGCATGGGTATCCGCCCGAGCGTCCGCGGTGTTGTTATGAACGCTGTTGATCACCCACACGGTGGTGGTGACGGTGGCCGTCATGGTACTGGTAAACCACCACGTACTCCATGGGGTCAGCTCACGCTTGGGTATCGCACCCGCACTCGCAAGAGCACGGACAAAATGATAGTAAGAAGCCGACACGCGGCGAAGAGGAAACGAGGTTAATATGAGTAGAAGTCTCAAAAAAGGCCCATTCGTCGATGCCAAGCTCAGCAAGAAAGTTGCAGCGCTTGGAGCCGATGATCGGACTGTTCTAAAGACTTGGGCACGCGCCAGCACCATCACACCTGAGATGGTTGGTCCCACCATAGCGGTCCACAACGGCCGCGTACACGTCCCTGTCTATGTCAGTGAAAACATGGTCGGTCACAAGCTCGGTGAGTTTAGCCCGACA
>CAXYYW010000071.1:0-4193 GCA_964293235.1 uncultured bacterium
GTACGGGCAGAAGTGATTACCCAAATCAGGTAAATTACTTGCTTGCTTTTCCTGTCTCGCGCTTTGTTGTTTGTACCTTGACTGGCGATTTACCATTCACGATACGAGCAAGCTTCAAGCTGAGGTGACTGCGACGCAGGCCTGTCTTTCGAGGGCTGGTCTGCTTCTTTGGTTTACCCATAGATTAGAAACTCCTTTGTGAGCTTTTTGTTGATATAACTTGGGACTATTCTACCAGTCATCTCTTGACAAGTCAAAGATATTAGACAATAGTATTGACTATTTATCTTACTTATGCTAATATTTAGACTATGAGTGAACAATTGCCCACGGCACCAAACCGACTCAAAAAATTTATCGTTAAAAGTACCGCGATTGCCGCAACTGGCGCAGGTGCCCTTAATCTTGTTGGGTGTACTGTATCGGATGGCAGTAGTCCTACTCGTGATTTCGGAAACCCTCATGAGGACATCTCTGTGCTTTGCTTATCCGATGGTACGAATGTCCGGTCCGAGCCGTTCGTACCCCATAGTGACGAGCCAGCTGACCTTTTGTTCACAGTCAACGAGGCTCAAACACCTTCAAACTTCAAGGAAGGATTCTGCGTACCAGTAGAAGGGCAAGTCTTTGGGCATTCTGACTATAACGGGACATCGTGGCTTAGTATGCCACGGGAGAAAGTTGCCTCAATCGTGCCGGACACTACTATACAGAAAGCACTTTCTGGTGATTCCGATGGTAAAGTGTGGGTACAAACCGGGCCCAATGTCACTCCTTGGTATGTCGGTAAATACCCAACCAGTGAAAAGGATAGTTAGTTAGACGACAACATTGACGAGCCGGCCCGGAACAACGATAACTCGGGTCGGTTTTTTGTCGCCAACAAATTCCTTCACGCGGTCGTTCTCAAGCGCAAGCTTCTCTAGCTCATCCTTGCCCGCCCCCGCCGGCGCGTCAATATTTGCGCGGACTTTGCCATTAACCTGAAGCACTACGGTCACCGTATCTTTTACCAACAAACGCTCGTCGTATGCAGGCCAGCTCTCGGTATCGAGCTGCGTTTCATGCCCCAGCTGCTCCCACAGCTCGGCGGTCATATGTGGCGCAAACGGCTGAATAAGCTTTACGAGTGACTCTATAGTGAACTGCCAGTCAGGTAAAAAGCCGTCAAGCTTCAGTTTGTAGAGCTCGTTGATGCATTCCATAAGCGCGGCAATGGCCGTATTGAAATCGAGACGCTCTATGTCGTCAGTAACTTTCTTTATGCAGGCATGTGTGACGCTCATAAGCTCTTTCGAAGAGCCCTTGGCACCTTTGTCGCTCTCGAGGTATTCCTGCGTCAGTGTCCAGAAACGGTTCAGGAAACGGTAGACACCCGCAATACCGCGGCTTGACCAGTTGGAATTTTCGTTAATAGGCCCGAGGAACAGCTCAAACGTCCGAAGAGCATCAGCACCGTATCCGGCATCGATGACCTCGAGCGGGTCAATGGTATTACCGAGGCTCTTGCTCATTTTTCGGCCATCTTCGGCCTGAATAAGTCCATGGTAGACAAGTTTTTTCACCGGTTCTTTCGTCGGCGCAAGTTTCATATCGTAAAATACGTGACTCCAAAAACGCACATACAACAGGTGCGCAACCGCATGATCTCCGCCGATATACATATCGACAGGTGACCAGTAGTTTGCTTTTTCAGGTGCCCACGCCTGTTCGCTGTTATGCGGGTCAGTGTAACGAAGCAGGTACCACGAGCTGCAGGCGTAGCCATCCATGGTGTCGGTTTCACGAAGTGCAGGCTTGCCACAGGTTGGGCACGCCGTCTTCACCCATTCCTCTTGCGCGGCAAGGACTGATTTGCCATCACCACGCGGAGCGTAATCTTTCACATGTGGCAGTAGCACAGGCAAATCTTTTTCCGGAACGGCAACAGCACCGTGTTCAGGACAGTGGATGATGGGAATGGGCGCACCCCAGTAACGCTGGCGCGAAATAAGCCAGTCGCGCATTTTGTAAGTCACTTTTTCTTCGCCTTTGCCCTCACGGTGCAAATGTTGAATTATCAGCTCACGGGCTTCCGCGCTATGCACACCTGTAAATTCGCCTGAATTTATGAGCGTACCGTCGCCGTGATAGCATTCGTCAGTAAAGTCCGCTGGTCTTTCAATAACTTCAATGATGGGTAATTCATACTTTTTCGCAAATGCGTAGTCACGTTCGTCGTGCGCTGGAACGGCCATAATAGCGCCGGTGACATAACCCCAAAGGACGTAATCTGCAACCCAAACGGGAATCTTAGCACCGTTGACCGGATTTATAGCATAACTGCCAGTAAAGACGCCCGTCTTTTCTTTGCCTTCGCTCTGACGCTCTATTTCTGACTTCTTGATAGCTTCTTTGACGTAAGTATCAACGCTTTCACGCGTTTCATCTGTCGTTAGCGATGCGACTAACGGATGCTCCGGCGCAAGCACGAGGAATGTTGCTCCAAAGAGCGTGTCAGGACGAGTCGTAAAGACAGTTACCGTATCGTCATGTCCATCAAGCTCGAACACGACCTCGGCGCCTTTACTGCGTCCAATCCAGTTTGTCTGCGCGGTTTTAATCTTGTCTGGCCAGTCGAGCCCAGGAATCTCGTCAAGCAACGCGTCGGCATAGTCGGTTATCCTGAAGAACCATTGCTTCATGGCCTTTTTCACGACATCGTTACCGCAGCGCCAGCATTTGCCACCTTCGACCTGTTCGTTTGCAAGGACGGTTTTATCAACCGGGCACCACCACTGATTTGCTTCTTTTTGGTAGGCAAGCCCGCGTTCAAAGAGCTGCGTAAATACCCATTGGGTCCATTTGTAATATTCAGGGTCAGCCGTGTTTACTTCGCGGTCCCAGTCTATGCTAGAGCCAACGCGGCGAAGCTGGTTCTTGAAGTTGGCGATATTTTCACGCGTTGTTTCAGCAGGAGGTCGGCCCGTCTTTATGGCGTAATTTTCAGCTGGCAAACCAAAACTATCCCAGCCCATAGGATACATTACGTTATAACCGAGGCTACGCCGAAACCGCGCAACCGCATCGACTATGGAGTGCTCAAAAAAATGCCCAGTGTGCATGCCAGCGCCGCTTGGGTATGGAAACATCCCGGTCACATAGTATTTCGGCTTATCACTTTTATCAGGAGCGGCGTAACGGCGGCCACTCGCCCACTTTTCTTGCCACTTCGGCTCTATAGCTGCAGGATTGTAGCGTATCATATAGAACTATTATAGAGTACGGCCCGCATTTTGTGCATGCAAGCCGTACATAAAGAGGGTTCTGCGCTTAGAAACTGTAGTCGTAACTGCTATCGTACATAGAATAATCTGACGAGTAGCTTGAGAGCATATTCTCTTGGATCTTCTGAATCTCTGTTTTCAGATCGTCTATAGTCGTTGCGCCAGTTGGGATAGTAACGGAGGGATTGTTGTTGAACTTTGTATTAACGTCGAAGACAACGTCCGTCTTATTTTTATCATCATTAACGGTCAATGTTACTTTATTTAGAGTGTGCGACCAACCGTCGACCCAGACATCGAGACTTCCGGTTGCAGTACTGTCCGAAGAGCTTGAGCTAGAGCTATCAGTCAAATCTTTCTTGAGATCGCTGCTCGTGCAGTCGTCTAATGCTTTAAAGAATGTCGTCTCAACAAGTGCGTTTGCGAATTCCTTTGCTTTATCATTGCTGACAGGTGTCAAACTGTAGTGGTTACCATTGCTATCACTTCCCTTGCTCTCTATGGTGAAGAGCGGGTGCTTTTTGTAGACATTTGTAAGCTCATTGCGAAGTGTCGCATCTGTTTGCAGTTTTCCAATTTCGTCTTGGATACACTGTGACTCCTTACTGCTGACGCTGTTGCTGGTCAGTTCATCGAGATCACTTTGTTTTATAACGACCCATTTGCTATCAATTTTGTCGAGAAGACTGCCGTAGTATGCGTCAATCATTGAGCTGTATTCAGAGCCGAACAAACCGTCGAGCAGTGACTTCAAATCATCTACTTTGACATAGACTTCGTCTTTGGTACCGGCAAAATGACTCTTAAGCGTATAATCTTTGCCTTCTGCACTAACAGTAATTGTCGCATCACCAGCAGACTGGCCCGCTTCGTTTGTTGCGGATGAAAAATCAACCTTGAACGTTGTAGTGTCTGATTTTATGGTGG
>CAXYYW010000072.1:0-4124 GCA_964293235.1 uncultured bacterium
ATAGGCTTTCACCATAACACCATCAAGCATGTCTGGGTGTGCCCTGCCAGTTCGAATCTTCTTTAATTCATCTTCAAAGAATTCCAGCGCCTGTTGCATTTTCACTTCATACGATTTCGTATCAAACACAGTAGTACCTCTCGTTTAGCTAGTACTTCTAGTATAGCAAAAACAGCTCCGTAGAAGAGCTGTGATTGCAACTTGTATGCGTTATTATTCGCTCACGCCCAGTTCAATGCGCTTAAACTGACGCACAACTATGTTCTCGCCAAGCTTTGAGATGTGCTGTTTGACAAGCTCACCAACAGAGACGTCAGGGTCCTTGATAAACGGCTGTTCAAGCAGTGTCTTCTCTGCAAAGTACTTCTTGAGCTGGCCTTCAACCATCTTTTCAGCAATGTCCTTTGGCTTGCCCGAAGCAGTTGCCGTTTCGACAAGCTCAGCCTTCTTGGTATCGCGTACGTCAGCTGGCACGTCTTCTAGCGATATGTATGTTGGATTTGTGGCAGAAACATGCAGCGCTATGTCATGAACAAGCGCCTTGAAGTCGTCCGTGCGCGCAACAAAGTCAGTTTCGCAGTTCACTTCAACGACAACGCCAATACGTCCGCTGTGAACGTACGCATCAACAAGCCCTTGCAGCGCCTCGCGTTCGCCGCGCTTCTCGGCCTTCGTCAGGCCCTTCTTGCGCATAGCCTCAAGTGCCTTGTCAAAATCGCCACCGGCCTCAACAAGCGCCGCCTTCGCATCAGTTAGCCCAACCCCTGTCAGGTCCTTTAATTTCTTAATTTCATCTATAGAAATTGCCATATCCACCTCTTACTTCTCTACCTTAGCAGCTGAAACTTTTTTACCCTCTTCTACCGCCTGCGCGACATAGTCGAGTATGAGACTCAGCCCCTTTATAGCGTCGTCATTGCCAGGAATCACGTAGTCAATCTTGCTTGGATCTGCGTTCGTATCGACAATTGCGATAACTGGAACACCCAATTTGTTGGCCTCTGCGACCGCATTCTTGTCCTCTATGACATCCGTCACGAATACCGCACCAGGCTTGCCGTTTAGCTCCTTGATACCACCGTATTTCTTATTCAGGTCGTCAATCTCTTCCTGAAAACGCTGCACTTCGAGTTTGCTATAGCGGTTTGCAAGCTCGCCACTATCCATGCGACGCTCAAGATTTTTGAGGTTCTTAATCTGCCCCGTCACGGTTGCGACGTTCGTGAGCATACCGCCCATCCACCGCTCAGTCACGTATGGTTGGCCTATTTTGCCTGCAACTTCTTCGACAAGCGCCTTCGCTTGCTTCTTTGTGCCGACAATAAGCACTTGTTTGCCACCTGCGACAACCTTTGTTATGAACGGCAGCGCCTTTTCGAGGCCTTCAACCGTCTTTGTCAGGTCTATAATGTGACTGTCCTGACGTTTGCTATGAATGTACTGGCTCATTTTTGGGTGCCAGCGGCTCGTTTTGTGTCCGAAATGAACACCGGCTTCGAGCAAAGCCTTGATATCTACCTGGGCGGCCATGATATCCTTCTCCCTTCATCCGTACCTTTTCTTGAGCGTCTTTAACCATTTCTGGCAGGATTCGACGTCAAGGTACGGATTGCTTCGTTAAAAAATATTACCCGTCTATTCTACAATATAAGGTAATAACCTGCAATATCTTATTTACCCTAGGACTGGAGCAAAACTATAATCGCCCTGTGAGCATCGGTCAAAAGTGAAGCCGTACTAAAATGAGACATGTCAATGGGAGCTATTTCTCCATCATCTCCAGCAAGGCAGAGTGGGTTCTCCTTATTACTCAGTAAGATTGCATATCGTCTTGGCGACATTTCTGGACCCAATATCGACACTACAACTCTACCATCCTCAACTCGCGCTGAAATCACAGCCCCGTCTTCACCTGCTCCACTTATCAAATTGCCCTCATCGCTCATGCGGTCAGCTAAACTCTTAAGACTCTCTCTCAATTCTGTTATAAGGTGCCGGTTATAATCCTCAGGCCTAATCGATTCTATAGGTTCATTCACAATCAACTTTACTTCAGGAGTAATTTCGCTCATGCCGCTTTCTCTTCCTTGCCGTTATTACGTAAAAACATTGGTAGAGTCTTCTCCTTATACTGACCGAATTGGTATTTATTCCCGGAACTAGCTATAATAACATGCTCGATAGGCTGCCCAAATCCATCCTTTAGGCGGCCCCCAGCCGACTTTTCAGGTCGCATGCTACCCGGCTTCTCAATCCCGTACGCATGGAATGTCGCCTCTGGTTTTGAAGCGTGCGCCAAATCTGCGATTCGTGTTAGTGATGAGTCGAAGTCAGGCCCAATACTTGCCGCTTGTGAACAAGAATTAAAAATAACACTGCAGTTTCCATCTCTATCCGGTTCCATATCCTCTAGTATGATGCCGAGCCCTGCTTCCACTGGTGAATATTCACCTTTACCTCTTCTGTCTCGAAATGATAAGCTCGTTTCACCCATTTGAATATCGCCCGGCATACCATGTCCCGCAATCACCAGGGCTGCCGCATGCACGCCTTGTGCTCGTAAATTATTTGCAAATGATTTCAGTTGATTTGGATTTCCGAGGTCAGATATCTCAAACACAAGCGTGGCTCCATCTACTGTTTCATATTCGCTGTTTAAATGCGAAAATGCCCCATTCCAATCCGCCGTCGCATCACGAAGAATAACGCACACCTCTTTATCGTGTAGCGTTTTAGCTAGTTCAGGGTCCGCATTGGCAAATTGTAGCATTCTAGACACTTGTTCTTCGGAAAGTTGGTGGATATTAACGATACCGCATTTGTTTCGAAGCCTTTCGAGATTATCAATACCTATAGATTCCACACTTTTTTGTATCTGTTCCATTTCTCGAAATAGAGTGCGACCATTGATTGCTGGGGTGTTCCTTCCGCTTCTTGATCTCTCCATCGTCGCAACAAGAATATCGGCAGACACGGTTGGATGTAACTTTAGTCTACCTCGCAAAAATTTATCCAACCAACCCCTATATGCTTCATTCGGCATGTCACAGTCAAAAAAGTCACTTAATGTATCCAGCCTCGTAGGGTGACCGTTCTCTGGCTCGGGAATCGCCCCGTTCTCTATAGCTCGAACTTTTTCCATGAGTGATGTAAAGCCTTCTAGCCGCGCGCGAAAAAGCTCATTGCTAGCCACTTTATCGCCAACCTTATCACCATTTGAATATATTGGCAGCTCTCTGTTCAGGTATTCTTCACACAGCTTGTCGAAGCCTTTTCTCTGAGAGGGTGGAAGCTCACGAATAGAGCGAAGGTCTTCAGATGATAATCTCAATAGTAGTCCATCTAAGTAATCACCCCTTAGTGCATTCTCCCTTGCTTGAATATCAATTTCTGCGTTTGATAGCGGCTCTATGTTTCCATATAATTTTACATATTGTTGGGTAGCTATTAGTGCAGCCTTCTCCTGGGTAACATAGGAGTCAAGCAACACAGATATCATACGGTCGATACCTCGCGGGTTAGCCGCAACGGTCTCCAGTAGCTTATTCTTGGCTTCTTGTCGAAGTGGATCAATGATATCAATTTTGAAAGGATAACCGTCCTTTCGCAAACTTTTCTCGAGCTCTCCGAACACTCCAGGTATTGGAATAACTTCAAGATGTCCAGAATTACCATAAATCTCTGCGAGCTCTCTCATGCCGGGCGTCAAATTGTCTATCATGCCTTCGGAAACAACAATCTTTGTCACTTCTTTTATCTTCTCGGCAACGGTAGTCGAAGCCGCAAGAGAAGCATCGACACTCGCAAGATCATCCATAACTTCAGGAAGCTCTGGCAACTGGCCTAGGCTGCGTGTCGCATCGCCAGTTGGGTCTTCATTTCCAAGTATCACGAGTGCCTCAGCATCACCCAGAACCAATGCTTCATCCGTAGCCTCTGGGCTACCTGCGCCTTCATTCCTAGCAAACATACTTGCGGCATCCGCAATTTCAGCAACGCGCTGCCCCACAGTATCATCACCTGGAGCCTCTCGAATCATACCGAGAACTTCTTCAGCCTCTCGAAAATTCTCAGCCGGCGAACCAACTACCTCTGGCCGAACATCATGCTCACTAATACGGGGA
>CAXYYW010000073.1:0-4050 GCA_964293235.1 uncultured bacterium
CCATGTGTACCGGCAACGGCAACCATCTGAAGTCCATGCTCCCGTATGATGTGCGCAAGGAGCTCGTCGCGTTTGCTTTCTCGCATGCCATGCTCGCGTGCGAACTGTCTCTCGGGGTTATTTTCAGGGATGGAAGCGCTGTAAACGAACCAGTCTACAGGCGACTGTTCGTGAAACTCAGCAATATCCGTACCACTCTGGCCAATGTATATCGGGATGCCTCTGCTTGAAAGCTGCCCCGTCATAGGGCTCTTCGAGAGATCAGACCCAGCGACCATGTACCCAGCATCATGTGCAATTTCCGCAAGTGGGCCAATACCGACGCCACCGATACCAGAGAAATAAATAACCATGAGACTAGTATACTAGCTCTTCGCTTTTTATGGTGGTTGTGCTTATAATAGAAGACGTAAATTGAACAACACAAAAACATATGTTTCATGAATTACTTTTCGCAGTGAGAGGCACCCATGCCTATTGGCGTTCAGCGCCTTTTTCTGAAATTGCCGAACTTTATGCGGCTATGTTCCTTCGTATCGTTGCACAGAATCTCGTCGATGCCTTCGTGACGGTTTACTTGTACCAGAGAGGATATAGCCTGACGATGATTTGTCTTCTGCTTGGCGGCTACTTTCTTCATCGCGCCCTTTGGAGCTACTTTTCTGGGCATATCATAGCCTGGCTGGGGCCGAAATCGTCGCTGCTACTGAGTAACATTATTGCTGTACCGGCGCTCGTGTCGCTGGCGCTTATCGGTGAATATACGATTGCAGCAACCCTTAGCTACTTCCTATTTGAGGGTATTTCGCTGACTATCCTGGGGATTGCGACTGATGTTCAACTCTCAAGTATTAAGCATGATGACAAGGCGGGGCGTGAGCTCGGTTGGCTGTTTATCGCAGAGAAGGTTGGCGCAGCCATCGCACCGACCGTTGGCGGTTTTCTAGCATTCCGATTTGGTCCAGAATCTGTTATGTGGGTTGCATCGCTTATCATGATTTTAGCGGCAATCCCTTTGCTCGTGAGTCCGGAGAACACCCGGCGACGGCAGCGCATAACGTATCACGGGTTCGACTGGCACTCACTTGGCAAACAGATGATATCGCCAACCGTTCGCGGAGCTGATTTCGCCGTTTCCGGAGGTATCTGGGCGATATTCGTCGCTATTGTCGTCTTTGGTACCAGCACGAACGCCGTGTATGCTCAGCTTGGTGTCCTGTTTTCTATCTCTTTTGTTGCATCAGTTGTTATCTCATGGGTGTATGGGCGGATAATTGACCACAGTAGGGGCGAGCCACTCCTTCGTTTCGGTGCATTATTTAACGTGCTCATCCATTCGATTCGGCCTTTCGTATCGACACCAATCGCGGTTGGTATGATAAACGTCGTCAACGAGGCCGGAACAAGCGCATATACTATGCCGACAGTACGAGGTCAGTATGATGTTGTCGAGCATATACCAGGCTATCGCGGCGTCTATTTCTCAATAACCATGATGTTCTACTGTTTGGGCGGAGGAATCGTCATGTTCCTAGCCGCAGGACTTATCGCGGTATTTGGCGATATAAGTGGTATGAAAGCAATGTTCTGGGTTATGGCAGCACTCGTGCCACTTATTATGATTCATGGGTTTAAAACTTTGCGTACGTCCTAACACTGTATTGAAGAATCACTACAAGCACTCATTTCACTCAGCTCCTAGTGTTATACTAGAACTTGAATATGAGGTGGGATACGAAAGCCTATAAAGAGCGACTTCGTCGCCACTTAAAGCGTCTAAAAGCGGTCAAGACGTGGCAGCTTGTCGTGCTATTACTCCTTAGCCTGCTGGTCTCTGCCACACTGCTTCGGCTCAATAGCCTCAATATGTCAGAACTTCGTAAAGCGGTGGTTGTCGCAGACGCCAAGGGAGATGAGGCGGTTCTGCAGGAGTCAATTAATGCACTGGGAGCATATGTTACATCCCATATGAATACAAGTCTCGGAGACGGGTTCTACTTGACTGATTCATACGAACGTGCCCGTGAGGCCGCCGTCAAGGCTGCAGGGGACA
Organism: uncultured bacterium; assembly: GCA_964293235.1. Taxonomy (GTDB): domain Bacteria; phylum Patescibacteriota; class Saccharimonadia; order Saccharimonadales; family Saccharimonadaceae; genus JAPUDS01. Next base: position 2,054 of record CAXYYW010000073.1, read on the forward strand.
CGACAAATCCAGATAGTGCTCTCTACCAGCAGGCGAGTGTTGAGTGTCAGAGCGCCAGCGCTCGTGCCCCATACGGTGGGCGATACGTGCCGTGTGTGCTTGCGAGAGTGAAGGAACTGGGGAGCTCGTCAAATCTTACTTCCGAGCTACAGCTTCCACGGTATGAGCTTTTCAAGATTAATTTCGTTTCTCCACTCTGGTCACCCGATCCAGCGGGTATATCTGTTGCAATTTCGGCACTTATTTTGCTTATCATTATTGGCAGAATAACAGGGGTGATTATCTTGAAACTTCTCTTAAAACGGCGATTTACATCAATTTAACAGTTGACACCCCTAGGCCACAGAGGTATCTTAGTATCTGTAAGAGTTAAAGGAGGACAAACTGTCTATGGCGGCTTACGAACACACCAACTCAAAAGGGGTTAAGTACTTCTTGCAAAAGAAGGATGTCACACTTCGTGGTGGCCAGAACCAGACTATTTACTTCTTCGCGAAAGTCGGAAGCGGGAAGGGCGGGCCATGGGGGCTGCCAGCAGGTTACGAGGTAACCGAGAATCCACGCAACGGGTTCCTTACTATCCGCAAGATCCGCAAAGACTAAGTAGTTCTTTGTACAGATACGTAAAACACCGCCTCTCGGGGCGGTGTTTTGGTATGTCGGGTCAAGGAGTGATATTGACATATGTATACAACTTATGTTATAATGAAACTATGAGTACGGAATCACTAACTCCTGTCGAAGTTATCTCCACGCCTAAAGATGGTGCTGATATAGCTATTAGTGACGGCGATATTCTTCCCGCTAGCGATTACCTAGATATGGGTACTGATGATGATGCGCCGGAGCCTGATTATGATAGAGAAATTCAGCATCAAGAAGCACTTGATGCTATAGAAGCCATACGACGGGAGCCGAAACCTGCGGTAAGCTTGGGAGTACGGGCGCTATGGTTAACGTATGCGGCACAAAAACTTTCCGAAATTAACAAGCTCGGTGGCTTCATAAAGTCGAACAAAGCGAGAAGTAACGAAGCGGTTGCAGATAAGAAAGATAAACTAGTCAAAGAAGCGGACGCAGCAATCATCAGGGGTTACGGCCTAGATGTCATGGTAAAGCATGGTTATATTACAGAGCTTGATGCTACCGACCAATTGACGGGAGTGCGACATGCCATCCGAGGACAAAATAAAAAAGAACGTAAGGCTTTTCTAGAGTCGATTAAGCGACGACCATAGCTTTGCTTAGTTCTTATTTGTCTACTTTGGTGGGGGTGGAAGGGATTGAACCTTCGACCAACAGGTTATGAGCCCGCTGCTCTAACCACTGAGCTACACCCCCGTCGTTGCCGAACTATTATAACAGATACGATGCTAGCAATGTATACTAATGGACGTTATACTTTATGTAAAGATATGAAAATAAAAGACCTAAAAATACCATCTCCAAGTCTTTTGCTAAAGCACTACCGGCATCTGCTGACTATCCAAAATGCCGGGCTGCTTGTGGCGGTCGTTATAGCACTCAGTTGGGTATGGGGATCGGTCGTGACGCTTCAGAAGAATTATAAGTATCAGCGCGAAGTCGATGCGAACGACCAGCTCATAGAAGTTCGCAAGTTGCAGAATAAAACATATCAGTACCAACAAGCCTACTACAAGAGCGATGAGTTTCTTGAGCTCAGTGCCCGTGCCAAGCTTGGGCTTGCACTTCCGGGTGAAGCACTTGTGCTGCTTCCTTCGTCAGATGGCAAAAAACACACCGATGCCACAAAGACCGTGGCGACTACGTCGGCTGCGACGGAAAGCAACTTTGCACGCTGGATGCGCTTCTTGTTTGAGTCTCACTAACTAGACCGTATCTGTAAAATAGGATAGTATGGTCGTTGCATCAAAAGGTTTTGATGCGATTCTTCAACTCGAGCTACGCCGAAGGCTATAGTGAGAGTTGGGAGGAGAAAGCGAAAAAGAGTGAGCAGCTTTTCGATCTTGTTCGGG
>CAXYYW010000074.1:0-4019 GCA_964293235.1 uncultured bacterium
AAGGGGTCGGTGACGTCGAAGGTCACGGTATTTGACGAAACGACACACTATGATTCACTTGACATTCCTTCAAAAATTGCGCTTGAGAATGGGGAATACGCCCTTCGTCCGGAATATCTTGGGTATGTCGATAGCTACGGTATTGCAAGCGGTGACGGGGTGAAAGAAACGCTCGACGCAAAACTTGGTGGGAGCTCGCTGTATAAAACTGAAGTGAAGTATGCCGATACGGGCCTCACGAACATTGGGTACTATATGCAGCTGCCTATTGGAACAAAAGTGAGCCTCCGTTATGAGCCAAATCAAACATCTCTTGAGGGGTATACGTTTGACAACGGGGCTAAGCTTCAGTACACGACCGCCGAAGGAGAACTAGTGTATGATAACCTGCTTGCTATTGCTCGAGGGTGTGGAGGTAATTCAGCCGCAGTGACTCGTAGCGAAACGTTGAAAGAATCAGACCTTGTTCAGGTCGGTAAGACCAATACGGGGCGTGCGGTATATGAGCTGAAAGATACAACAGCCGCACTCTACAAGAAAGCATATGACGAATACGCGCAGTCCTATGGAGCCGATGCAGTGTCATTTAGTGATTACCTGAAATATCACGGTATGGTTATTATCAAAGATGCTGCAGGGGAACTGCTTGTCTATGTGCGCGGCCAGTATGCCATGGTTGGCGGTTGTGCGAAGCCGGTCGTATATCTTTACCCTCAAGTCTCGACAGTCATTTCCGTAAAGGTTGGAGCGGACGTGACCGTGTCTGATCCAGAATATCCAGCGGGCGGATGGCGGAACGTTCTTGCGCAGCCAAACGGCCAGTTGAGCTATAACGGCAAAGCCTACGACTCGCTCTTCTGGGAAGGAACCGGGTATGGGAGTTATCCAGCGATAACGTCTGGCACTGTCGTAAAGCATGATGACGCGGCGGCAACAATACGTCGGCAATTGTTTGAACAAGGGCTGACGGTCAAAGAAACAAATGACTTTATGGTCTTCTGGGAGAGTAAAATCCCGAATAAACCATACGTGCGGCTGACATGGCTCACCACCGAACAGATGAACGTGCTTGCACCGCTGTCGGTATATCCGAAGCCCGATACTCTCATACGTGTCTTCCTCGATATGGAAGGACTTGATCAGTCAATCAAGCTTCCAGCGCAAAAGCTTTCCAGCACGTTTAGAAAAGGCTTCACTGTTGTCGAATGGGGTGGGCTCACCTCTGAGATTCGTCACTAATCTGGTATACTGTAACGGATATGAATGCACAGGATATTCGAAACGCGTACTTAAAGTTCTTTGAGGAACGGGGCCACGTTGTCGTGCCTCGCACTCAGCTGATACTTCAGGGCGACCCCACGACATTGTTTACTGGCAGCGGTATGCAGCCCATGATTCCGTACTTACTCGGCGAAACGCACCCGAAGGGCAAGCGTATAGCAGACAGCCAAACGTGTCTCAGAGCTCAAGACATCGATGATATCGGAGACAATCGCCACACGACCTTTTTCGAAATGCTTGGTAACTGGAGTCTTGGGGATTACTTCAAGGCGGAGCAGATACCATGGATGTTCGAGTTTTTGACCGAAGTTGTTGGTCTTGATGCGAGCAAACTTTACGTGACGTGCTACATAGGCAACGAAGAGTTTGGCATCCCGAAAGATACCGAAGCGGCAAATCTATGGGCAAAACTGTTTGCAGACAAAGGCCTTTCGAGCGGCATGGCCGATATGGGAAGCGAGGCAAGCGCCGCTGCCCGTGGTATGAAAGACGGCGAACGCATTTTCTTCTACGACGGCAGCAAAAACTGGTGGAGCCGTAATGGCAGCGAAGTAAATACACCCGTTGGTGACCCGTGCGGTCCCGATAGCGAGTTCTTCTACGAGTTTGATTTTATAGAGCATGATCCAAAATTTGGAGAAAAGTGTCACCCGAACTGTGACTGCGGCCGGTACATGGAAGTCGGCAATAACGTCTTCATGGCCTATAAAAAAGTTGCCGACGGAGTGTTTGAACCACTTGCAAAACCAAATGTTGACCATGGGTCGGGCCTTGAGCGTATTGCCGCTGCTGCTATAGACAGCCCGGATATGTTTAAAATTTCGCTCATGTGGCCAATTATAGAAAAGCTTCAAGAGCTGAGTGGCAAACAGTATGAAAGTCACACCGAAAGCATGCGAGTTATCGCTGACCATTTGCGTGCTGCGACGTTCCTCGCTGTTGATGGGTGCGTGCCAAGCAATAAGGAACAGGGCTATGTCATGCGTCGGCTCATTCGTCGGGCTATCCGTTACAGTTTCGACCTGGGTATAGAGCAGAATTTCCTGGAGGCGCTCGTACCGGTCATTGCCGACCTATATACGAATGATTTTCCTGAAGTTGCAGAACACCGTGATGAAATTATTGCCGTACTGGTGAAAGAAGAAAAAGCTTTCCGGCAAACACTTCGAAAAGGACTTCAGCAGCTTCAAAAGTTTGCTAAAGACGGCTTGACCGGCGAAGAAGTATTTACGCTGTATGATACTTTTGGATTCCCTGTTGAACTATCGACCGAAGAAGCCTTTAAGCAAGGGATTGAGGTGTCAAAAAATTGGCGTGATGAGTTTGATGCCAAGATGAAAGAGCAGCGTGAGCGTTCTCAGACCGCCAGCAAAGGCACGTACAAGGGCGGGCTTGAAGGGCATGAAGGAATTCACCTCAAGTACCACACGGCAACACACCTTTTGCAGTCAGCGCTTCGCCAGATTTTCGGTGAATCAATTCGTCAGCATGGCAGCAACATAACAACCGAGCGCCTGCGGTTCGACTTTAGTCTTGACAGGAAAATGACACCTGAGGAAATTGCAAAAGCAGAAGAACTCGTAAATCAGTGGATAGCCGAAGACCATCCGGTGAAATTTACCCTCTATCCGACTCAGGAAGCGCTGGATATGGGGGCTATCGGTCCGTTTGGTGAGCGCTATGGTGATACGGTGAAGGTCTATCAAATGGGTACTGACGACCATATTGTCTCACTCGAAATCTGTGGTGGCCCGCATGTTGACCATACCGGCCAACTTGGCGAGGGTGGTAAGCACTTCAAGATAACCAAAGAAGAAGCAAGCTCTGCTGGCATACGACGTATTAAAGCCGTGCTTTCTTGACCCTTGGTTGTGATAAGCCCTATAATCAAAGCATAAGTGATTTTCATAATACAGGGGGTTTGTTTTGAGCGGTAAGGTTAGTACGGGAATAGTCAGCTCTTTCTTGCTTTTGGGTTTAATCCTTGTATCTCTAGTACAGCCAGTTTCGGCTGCGCCAGGCGCCTATACGTGGGCTCTTGCAAACATTAGTGGCGCAGAATCGCAAGATTGGCACACAACCGCTAGCAGTGCCGATGGTACAAAGCTTGCCGCCGCCGCGCAGTCGGGGTATATCTACACCTCTTCCGACTCTGGTGTGACTTGGACCGAACAGACGGGATCTGGCCAGCGCGCATGGGCGGCAATTGGCAGTAACTCCGATGGTTCAAAATTGATTGCAGCAACAACCGATGGATATCTTTATACCTCCTCCGACTCCGGTGCGACCTGGACAGAGCGTATGAATGCTACTGGAACGGAGTGGGCTTCGGTCAAAAGTAGTAGTGATGGCACAAAACTTGTCGCAGCCTCGACACTTAGCGATACGGGTAACCTCACGCCAGGGTATATCTACACCTCTTCCGACTCTGGTGTGACCTGGACTCAGCACCAGAGTGGGTATTGGACTGATATTGCTAGTAGTAGTGATGGTACGAAATTTGCAGCGGTACAGTTGAGTGCAAATATAGCAACTATGGCTCCAGGAGCAATCTATACCTCTTCCGATTCCGGTGCGACGTGGACTGAAAGAACTGCTGCCGGCGCTCGTTTCTGGACATCTGTTTCGAGTAGCGCGGATGGCACGCTCATAGCTGCGGTTGACTTTGCGGCTGATATGAGTGGAACACCCGGTTCATTGTATGTCTCTGCTAATGCTGGTGTGAGTTGGGAAGAGCA
>CAXYYW010000075.1:0-3887 GCA_964293235.1 uncultured bacterium
AGCTAAATGGTTTCGTCAAATAATCATCCGCGCCGGCATTCAGCCCAGCCACGCGGTCGCGAATCTGGCCTTTGGCTGTCAGCATAATTATCGGCGTCTGGTTGCCCTTTGCGCGCAGCTGCTCGCAGATAGCAATCCCATCCATTCCCACGGGCAACATGCGATCAAGCACGATAACATCGTACTCTTCGCCAAGTGCCGCACTCAGACCAGATGGCCCGTCATAACATATTTCAACTACAGCGCGCTCCTGCTCGAAACCGAGCTTGAGTGCCCTGGCTATCTTTCGTTCGTCTTCGACAATAAGCAATTTCATGCTATCTATAGTATAAACCGCTTCTGAACTTTTCCTGAGAGTAACGCCGAAAACCGTTCTCTAGGAACTCTCAGCGAGTCGCTGTTGACGACGCCACAGACGAGCGTACGTTCCATTCATCGAAATCAGCTCTTCATGAGAACCATCCTCGATTATTCTTCCTTTCTCTATGACGATGATCCTATCCATATCGGAAAGCGTACTTAGACGATGAGCAACGACTATCGCCGTTTTGCCCTTCAAAATATCTTTAAAGGAGCTCTTGATTATCTGCTCACTCTCACTGTCGAGTGCACTTGTCGCCTCGTCAAGCACTATAATAGGGGCCTCTTGAAGCACTGCACGAGCAATTGCAACCCGCTGCTTTTGACCGCCCGAAAGCTTCACGCCGCGCTCACCGACAATACTATCGATTCTACTTGGCAACTCATCTACAAACTGCTTCGCATGAGCCACTGTAATCGCCCCTTCCAGTTCCTTGTTTGTAGCCTCTGGGCGTGAAAAAAGAACGTTGTCTCGAATTGACGAATGAAAAAGTAGCGGCTCTTGGGGCACGTATGCAATTTGTCGACGCAAATCAGTTTGGCGAACTTGACGTATATCGATTCCATCAATAGATATCACTCCGCTATCAACATCACTGAATCTTAAGAGAAGCTTTGTAAGCGTACTTTTTCCGACACCGCTCGACCCTACAACGCCTAGTTTTTGGCCCGCGGGAATCTGTAGAGAAAAATCTTTGAAGACTCGCCCACTACCATCCTTGTTTTCGTAAGCAAATGAAACGTGCTCAAATGCGATCGCTCCCTTAACGTCGATAAACTCTTTTGGCATCGGCACGTCTTTCACGGATCTTTCTTGTTCCATTAGATCAAGTCCAGGAATAAGCTCGTCTATGTAGTCATCGTGCTCATCGAGCTGTTCGGCAAACATGTATATGGCCGTCAGTATCGGCGTGATATAGGTTGCAACCAAAATCGCTCCCGCTAGAGCGAGTGAACCATCGCGCGCCATAGCAATAATCACTATAAGCAAAATAATATAGATGCCCACAGTGACTACCTCGCGTCCTGCCGTCAGCTTTGCACGAACAGTATATCGACGCGCAAATGTGTCCCCTTCCTTTGCGGCATTCTCACCCACAGCTTTAGTTACATCTTGTTCACGTGCCATTGATTTAACAGCTAGAATATTCAAAATTGCATCAGCCATAAAGCCTGAATTACGTCGGTACAGCTCACGTGATTTCGCCCTATACGGCTCAATCGCATATGATGCCCACAAAAGATACGTGAATTGCGCCGCACTAAGAATAAAAACTATAACTCCAAGAACCCAGTTAACAATCCCGATAACAACTACTGGAAACACATACGACATGATTGTTTGTGCATAGGTATCACGAAACGAACGAGCGAAACGAATACCACTATCGACGTACTGCCTCGTCGCTGTCGTGAGATAGCCCGAAAGATTCGAATTGAAATAGTCGATATCAGCTGCGAGAAGTTTGCTGAAATATTCAATCGTTTCCTTCTTATATATTTTGTTCTCTCCAAACATCCCAATATATTTCACGAGCGGTGAGATGACCCCTATAATCGCTGAGCCAATTCCAAAGAATATTGCCAAACGAGTTGCCTCATCAAACTGTTGGTTCGAGATTGCGACAAGCATGTAGCTGAGGAGTACTGGCAACGCAATAAACCGTAACGCGTTTCTAATGACCTGCAATACAAATGAGAAGCGATACAAAGCACTACTGCCATACGTCCGCCAGAAATATCCGTACGCCCGAGCGTATTTTGAAAAACTCTCACGCATCAATGTTCATATTGTACACGTAACTCCTAGATAAAATCCATGCAATCTGTTACAATTTTCCGTGTTTCCGACGAGGCACCGTAGCTCAGTTGGTTAGAGCGCAGGACTCATAAGCCTGAGGTCACAGGATCGTTCCCTGTCGGTGCTACCAAAGAAAAATACCCACTTCGGTGGGTATTTTTCTTTGGTGTTCAGCTATCTGGACTAGGCGGCGAGGCTAAAAGTATCGAGTTCTTCGCTATCGAATTCGTCGAGAGCGGCAAAGCGACGAGTTAAGAAGTCGCTAATCTCTTGTGTTGTGCGAGCTCGTTTCCAGGTTTGTTGGACAATAGCGTCCAGAGCCGACTCTGATTCTTGAGTAGACATTGTGGTGGTTCCTTTTTCTGTTTTAGTAACTTATGTAAGTATCATAGCAAAAAGCTTACGTTTTGTCAATACTTTATGCGACTTTTTTTGCTATTTTGCAATTTTCTTATATTGAAGCCTTAATTCCCCTCTCATTGACCTCTCTATAGCGCTTGTGGTATAACAGGGTCTGTAAATAAAGGAAAATAAACAGCATGTCCGTTCCTTCAGTGCTTAATGACCCCGCCTACCTGCTTCTCGTGGTCGGCGCGCTGTTTGTGCATGTCAGCTACCAGCTCAGTGTTAGCGTTTTGACACATTTTAGCTCGCATAGTCTCAGCAGAAAGACATCTGAACAGCGGTTGTTGGCCCTTGGTCTCAGCTATAGCCTCGGGGTTATCGTCACGACGGCGCTCATACTCACCTCTTTTGCGTCACTCGCCCAGCTCTTGCAGGCCAGTTCACATGTTGTTGCAGCGGTCGTTGTCGGGCTCGCGCCATTTATTGGACTCGCGACCATACTCTGGTACTACCGAGACGGCAAAGGCACGCGCCTCTGGCTCCCACGTCCCGTCGCAGCCCATTTGCTAGAGCGATCAAAGAAAACTCGTTCGCTATTTGAGGCAGTGCTCCTCGGAGCTGCAACCGTTGTTGGCGAGCTACCATTTCTCATAGGACCATTGCTGTTTATTACCTATCTCCTTGCTGCGACGCCATCCTCCGGCTGGTTTGGCTGGGCACTGCTTTACAGTGCTATTGCCGCCCTACCGTTACTCGTCACGACCATGTATTTCACCAGCGGGCATAGCGTAGCGAGAGCCCAGCGTTGGCGTGAGGCGAACAAATCCTTCCTGCAGTGGACAAGCGGTACCGCGCTCATACTCCTTACTATCTATCTGACCGTGCTCCAGTTAGGAACTGCTCTATGAAACAAACCTATGTACTCGACAACAAACAGGAAAGCCACCCCTTTGATCCACTCCAATTGCACCAAAGTATCGTTTCGGCGTGCATGAGCGTCCGTTCGCATGAGGGAGAGGCACATCAGACTGCCGAGCGGGTTTGCAAGAAAGTCATAGAATGGCTCGCCCCAAAAGACGAGGTAACGAGCAGTGATATCAGGCGAGTCGCAGCCGAGCACCTTTCGACGTATCACCCCGAAGCCGCATATATGTATCAAAATGTTGAAATGATAGTGTAAAAAGGAAAAAATCATGGCAAAACAAAAATTTGATTACGACCTGATAGTAATAGGAAGTGGTGCAAGCGGAAGCGTTGCTGCCGATATCGTCGCTTCAGCCGGTTGGCGCGTCGCCATGGTCGAAGATGAATCACTCGGTGGCGAAACCGCCAACTGGAGTTCTATACCGTCAAAGGCACTGCTCCGTGCCGCGGAAGTCTA
>CAXYYW010000076.1:0-3834 GCA_964293235.1 uncultured bacterium
GCGATGTCGGTATAGCAATGGGCGCTCGTGGCGCGACAGCCGCCAGCGAGTCCGCTGACGTCGTCATATTGCTCGACGATATCAGCCGCGTCCCACGCGCCGTCGAGATAGCACAGCACACTATACGCATCGCGACCCAGAGCATAGTTATAGGCATAGTCATAAGTATTGTCCTCATGATAATCGCCGCAACCGGCGCTATACCCGCCGTTGTTGGCGCAGGTTTGCAGGAAGTTGTCGACGTTATAGTTATACTCAACGCCCTTCGCGCGCACGGCTCTTGGCGCAAACTCACAGCCATCGAGACCGGCGCCCGTATTCAACCTGCCGCCTAATCTGTTATAATACCTTTTGCTCTTACTGAAGAGCTTCGCTACGCGGGTGTAGTACAGCGGTTAGTATGCAAGTTTTCCAAACTTGAGATGGGGTTTCGACTACCCCCACCCGCACCAACAAAATGGCCTCGGCTTGTCCGGGGCTATTTTGTTGGTATGTGGTTGATAGTCGAACTCGAGTCGTTTTGCGTTTAGCAAAACATGACGGGAGTTCGTGAAGCGACGTGCAGTGAGAAAAGCGCCACAGGCATTTTTCGAACAAACGAGCGGATATAGGGAGCTTTAGCGACCGCTGGATTCTCCACCCAAACCAACTCACTTATGCTTGCATATTGACCTGAGGTCCCGCATAATCTGCCCTAAGGAGATCTATGGCTGAAGCACCAATTTATTTAGTAAGACATGGTAAAGATGGATACGATGGAAACTTGACTCCCGAAGGCATTGAGCAGTCCGAATATGCTCGCGATACGCTCTTGGAGGTCGGCCTAGGTACTAAAGCACTCTTGCTAAGTTCAAACGCTCTGAGAGCCCTTCAAACAGCTGGCATTATCGGGCTTGGTCTAGACACATTAGTCCACCCAAGCCAGCGTATAAATACCGCTGGTAGCAAAGCGCGGATTGTACAGAATCTAGATACCTATCTTGAGGAAACTCTTCGGCGATTAGGATTAACGATGAGTGATGGCCAGTCACTGGTTGTTGTTACACATGCGCCTCTTATTGCCGTTGCAAAGGGACTGGATATTTTTGACTCAGGTCAGGTTATGAATGGAGAGGTGGTTGAATACGAACCTGGAAGTTGGACGGATCTTTATTACGATGAATCTTACGAAACGATATATGGCGACGAGTTAAACGGCGACGGGATATAAACAAAATCTCGAAGTGCGTTCACTACGTGACACCAAATAAAACACTTTGCTTTCCGTAGAGTGTTTTTTGTTATACTTGGGCCATGAAGCACGTCGAGGCAATTATCTCAGACGCTGACGGCACATTGGTCGATACAGTGAAGCTCATTAGACATGGCCAGTACGAGGCAGCGCGCCAATATTTAACACTTCACGGTATCGCCGAAGCGGAAATACCAACTTATGATACATACGATGCGTTACTCCTAAAGACTATTGGAGGTAGCGCACGCGAAACTCTCGAGCGCACAGTACGGTTACTTTACGAAGCATCTCCACATCATTTGGAAAATATTGATTTTGATAAGCTCCACGACACGCTAAATCCTATTCAAGATTCCCTAGCTCCTCAGTATGTCACTGCGTATAAAGGCTTGTCTGAACTGCTTTATTCTTTAGGTGAGAAAAAGATAAAGTTCGCAATATTCACAAGCGGCACGGCGCACCATATCGTCCGAAACTTTGGCATAGCATTGCCCGAACTCGGTTTGCAAAAGCTATATGAAGACACCTCTATGTCCGATGCCGATAAGCTCGCCCTTTTTGTCACGAAAGTTTCAGAGACATACAGCATCCCATCTTTTACTGTAGTTACCGAGAGTGATACAAAGAGACACAAGCCAGACCCAGAGTCTCTCGAACTCGCCCTAACCCGTCTGCAGGTCAATGCTGAGCAAGCTGCCGTCCTCGGCGACCACAAAGTCGACATGCAAACGGCCGTAAACGCTCACGTACCCGTTCGCATCGGTGTCACACATGGCTTTGACGACAGAGAGGCGTTACTCGCTAACGGAGCAACGACCACTGTAGACACGCTTGAAGAGCTTCTCACAATAATCAGTTAAGTACAGTATACTTGTGAACATGGAAAGAATAGTTCTAGCAAGCCAATCTCCCCGAAGACTACGACTTCTTAGCGAAATGGGCGTTGATTTTACGGTACAACCAAGCTCATACGATGAGCGTCTTGACGAATCGCGCTCAGCCGAAGAAGTAGCTATGGAGCTATCCCTCGGCAAAGCGAAAGATGTCGCACAGAGCAATCCCGATGCTTACGTCATAGGTTCAGATACTATCGTCGGAATCAATGGCAGGCAGATGGAAAAACCTCGAGATATCGACGAAGCAAGAGCTATGCTTTTAGCACTTGCGGGTCATGAAAGCACTGTGAGTACGGGCGTTGCTATCGTCAATCTCAGCACAGGTACCGAGTTAGTCGGCGTTGCCACCACCAAAGTTTACTTCAAAGAAGACGGCCCCGAAGTACAGCAACTACGCGAGCAGTACCTAGCTACTGAAGATTGGCGAGACAAGGCTGGAGGGTATGGCATCCAAAGTGGCGCGGCTACTCTGATCGATAGAATCGAGGGCGATTACGACACAGTCGTTGGGCTCCCCACTCGACTCCTTGCGCAAAAACTCCAAGAGTTAGGCATCGACGCTTCTCGAGTCGTAGAAGCTTCTCCCTTCAACTCAACATCGGTTTCTTAAAGATATGCAAAGCTCTCATCTGTGAGAGGACGTTCCTAGATATCCTTATTACTCATTAAGGTGTGCAATGGCATAATCGGCCTCGGCTTGCGTAAACTGCTCACCGTATTCTGACGTCAGCTGGTCGTGAATTGCAGCCGAAGACATGTGCATATCATTTTGATAGGTCTTCGCTTTGGCCAGGGCGTTTGCATTCCAGTCGGACACAACATTATCAATTGCATATTGTGCCGCTTCTGGAGTGAATTGTTCACCGTATTCAGACACCAACTGATCATATATCCCCTTTTTTGACATATGCATCGTGTCAGCGTATGTAGTTGCCTTATAGAGTGCTGAGGCGTACTCTGTTGGCACTGATTGTTCCGCAGGTTTACTATCGGTCGTAGACGGACTTTCGGGAGGCGCGTGTGTAAGCAATTGCAGAGTATCATTGCCACTACTACTCCTCGCAAAAGCACCAAAGACACTAATAATAATCAAGGCAATAATTACCAATGCAATGACGGCACTGTTCTTTTCTTTCGAACTCAGGTCTTTCCACGATTTCGTAGTGTTTGGAAGGTTATTCTTATCGCCCATGCAAGCCCCCTTAGCATGTATATCTACATAGTACCACGCCCTGATAACCTTTAACGATATTTGCTATGATAAAGATATGAACAACAAGAGACGAAAAGTAATATTTATCTGTGGTGCGATTGTATTGTTCATTGGCCTAGCCGCACTCGCCCTAGGACTAATGGGTAAGCTGAACGCGCCAGACAGGATTACTAGCGTTGCCAAAGAGTATGCCGTTAGTCCCGACATATTCACTGTGAAAAAAGTCATTTCCGTCAAAGATGACTGGAGTCTCATAGGTGACGGCCAAGTTGACGGCATATACAAACTCACCGGTGATGAGATTGAGCAGTTACTAAATGATAGCCCGCCGTTAAGGTGTAAGACCGGATACTCCTGCACGATTAAAGCCGATTCAACGTCCAATGATGAATACTGTTTCAGCGAGAAGTATGACAACTCAGACAAGGTTGTTAGACTATGTATCAATAGCCGAGTAAATGAACCTCACTGGACCTACTCCCTATATTAGT
>CAXYYW010000077.1:0-3805 GCA_964293235.1 uncultured bacterium
CTATCCATAATCAACCGTACCAGCGTCTGAGTGAGGAGAATTACTATTTCAAGTTGTCTGAGTTTGGTCCGAAAATTAAGGAGGCAATAGAGAGTCGTCGCCTCGACATTGTGCCGGCCTTTCGAAAGAATGAAATACTTGCGTTGCTAGAAGGTGGGCTGACCGACATAAGCATCTCACGACCAAAGAAGAACTTGTCGTGGGGCATCCCGGTTCCTGGGGATCCAGAGCAAGTTATGTACGTGTGGGTTGACGCACTATCGAACTATATTACGGTGCTTGGCTATCCGGACAACGACGAGTGGCAGGAGTATTGGCCAGCGGACGTGCAGGTTATAGGGAAGGACATCTTGCGTTTCCATGCTGCTATTTGGCCGGCTATGTTGCTTGCGCTCGAACTGCCATTGCCAAAGAAGCTGCTTGTTCATGGGTTCGTGAATGTTGGTGGCGCAAAGATGAGTAAGAGTGTCGGCAATGTCATAGACCCAATGCAAATTATTGAGGAGTATGGCGTTGACGCGTTCCGTTACTTCTTTTCGCGGCATATCCCGACACTCGATGATGGCGACTTTACGTGGGAGAAGTTTGAAGGAGCGTATAACGGTGAGCTTGCAAACGATCTTGGTAATCTCGTTTCGCGAGTTGCGAAGATGGTCTTGAATTATCAGGCCGGTGTTGTCGGCGATGAGCTTCAGGCTGAGCACGATACGGGCCCATACCGCGATGCTATGGAAAGCCTGCAGTTTAACAAAGCATTTGACGACCTGTGGGTGACGGTTCGCTCGCTCAATCAATACCTTGAGAACGTGAAGCCTTGGGAAGTTGCGAAGCAGCTTGGTAAAGATCAGGATGCGGAGAAGCACGTTGGTGAGATTTTGGCGCATAGCGTTGGAACGTTGAACCAGATTGCACACATGCTCGCGCCATTTATGCCGTCAACCGCTGAAACTATCCTTGCTACATTTAAGGATGGCGTCGTTCGCGAGCAACCTGCGGTCATGTTCCCAAAGAAATCGCTCCACGCTACCGAAACAAAATGATAACGCTGACTGATACTCACTGCCATATTCATGATCCAGAATTCTTCCCAGATGGCGGCGACGAGCCGTATGAACGCGCGCTGAAGGCTGGCGTAAAGCGTGTCTTTTGCGTCGGGACCGACATACGAAGCTCGAAGCAGGCCATGGAATTTAGCGCAGATAAAGAAGGTGCGTATGCAGTTGTCGGAATTCATCCGCATGACAGTGAAAAAGAAGCTCCGTATGCCGACGAGTTTTTCAGCTGGTGTCATGAAAACAAGACGAAGAAACTAGTTGGTGTCGGTGAAATTGGTCTGGATTACTACTACAATAACAGCCCGCATGAAAGTCAGTTGAACCTGCTGGAAAAGCAAATAGACCTGGCGTTGTCCCTTAACGTACCTGTGAGTTTTCATGTGCGCGATGCCTTCGATGATTTTTGGCCGCTCTTCGACAACTTCAAGGGCGTTCGCGGCGTTCTGCACAGCTTTACAGACAACATAGAGAATATGGAAAAGGGCCTCGAGAGAGGGCTCTACATAGGCATCAATGGTATTGCGACGTTCGCGAAGGACCGCGATGAAGTCACTATGGCCGTCCCACTCGATAGAATTCTCCTTGAAACAGATGCGCCGTTCTTGACTCCTGTGCCGCTTCGTGGTAAGATAAACGAACCGGGGAACGTAACGCTCATAGCGTCCTATGTGGCAGCACTTCGAAGCATTACCGTCGAAGAACTTTCGCAGAGGACAGAGCGCGGCGTCGACCGACTCTTCTTCTAAACAAATAACTTAACCGCCAAAAAGTCCAACAGCAAGGGTGGAAGAGTTTATGTTTCCAACTATACGATCAAATACTACTCACAATCAAGGCGGCGGCGCCAGCACCCGAGGGGTTATCCCAGGCGGGGGCGTTGACCCGCGTGAGTTTGGTATACGTACAGACCAGATTGAAGGGAGCTCTCTTCATCCAGGCACGATTGAGCTTGTCGATACGCAAGAAGTCTTTCAAGGGAGTCAGGAAGATTACATTATCAGAGGTCTCTCAAGGGCTGCAGTAGTGGGTGAGCCCGAAAACCAAGGAGGGGTGCCTGAGTATAGCGTCCCTGGCCAGAGGGCGGAGCCGCGAACAACTGGCGAGCAGGAGTATCGGCGGAGACACATGGAAGCAGTTGAACGTGTCGCTGGTGTAGCTGAGCGAATCATACTCATGCATGAGTATGCAAAGGAGAATTTCACGAGAGAACAGTTAGACGCTAGTAAAGATGACTTCACACTAGCGGCATAGGAGAACAGTATGGCATTTTTCCAACAACTCAAGAGACTTATCACGGGCGAGCAGGTAGCTCAGAGTAGATCCAAGATTACTGAACGTGAGTTGATAGAGCGTGAAAGTGTGATTGGCCGACAGCTGTTCGGACCCGTACCGGTTGGTCACAAACGTGAGTTCTTCTGTCTAGACTCAAAGACATGGGTGTGGCATGAAGAATGGAAAGATGAAGATAACAAGCTTAGAACATCGACAACGAGATATGAAGTGCAGCCGGGTGGAGTTCTTAAGGTTCAGCCGGGTCGCGTGTACAAATACCTAGAGGGTGAAGAACTTGAGAACCTAGCCCTTGCAGTACAGATGTACTATGAGCGATCGATGCGTGAAATCTACAAATTTGACCCATACACCGGGAAGCCGCTTCAACCAATCGCACCTGCTACAATATATAGTTGATGGGTGAGCGAACGTACTATTTAGACCACGCCGCTGCAACCCCGTGTGATCCACGGGTTACTTCTGCTATGGAACCGTACTTTTCAGGGGTATTTTATAATCCTTCAGCAAGCTATACGGGCGGGCGTGAAGCAAAAAAGGCACTAGAAGGTGCTCGCGGAACGATTGCGAGCATTATAGGCGCAAAGCCAAATGACATCATCTTTACCGCTGGGGCGACCGAATCCATCAATTTGGCTATACAAGGGGTTCTGTCTCGGGGCGGTAAGGCAGTTATAAGTGCTGTTGAGCACGTTGCGGTTCGTAAGGCTGTCGAGGAGTATCCACACGCTATTGCAGCGGTTGATGCGACTGGAAGAATAGACTTAGCGGACATGGAGCGGCAGATTGATGATGAGACGACGCTCGTGAGCGTTGTTCTCGCGGACAATGAATTTGGAACCGTGCAACCGCTTTCAGATGTCGCAAGAATTCTTGAAACTATTCGAGATGGAAGACGAGAACGGGGGGTGACGACGCCGTTGTATTTCTATACTGATGCATCGCAAGGTCAAACCATACTCGACCTGAGCGTTTCGCGGCTTGGCGTTGACATGATGACGCTGAACTCGGGAAAGTGTTATGGTCCGAAGCAAATGGGCGCTCTCTGGTTAAAGCCGTCCGTCCAGATACGGCCATTTATAGTTGGCGGTGGGCAGGAGCGCGGACTTCGTGGTGGAACCGAAAATGTTGCCGAGGCAGTTGGTTTCGCGGCGGCTCTTGGTTTTGTGCAAGCTGATCGCCATGCAGAGGCCGAACGTCTGCGAGAGATAAAAAGGCGGCTTATGAATGAACTTGCTGCGAAAGTGCCGGACATCGTCTTTGACGGCCATCCAAAACGTTCTCTGCCCGGGCATATCCATATGCATGTCGACGGGCTTGACGCTGAGCGCGTTGTATTTCATCTCGATAATGAAGGCATCTACATTGCAACAGGTGCCGCATGTTCAGCCAATAAAGAGACGCGTCTGCCGAGCCTTGAGGCAATAGGGCTGAGCGAGAGTGAAGCCGACGGCAGTCTT
>CAXYYW010000078.1:0-3796 GCA_964293235.1 uncultured bacterium
TTGCCCTAGGCTGACCGACGAGGGCTTTAAAGGAAACTACGCGCGTTTCACAACGCGTACTTCGACCTTCTGGGCGCGTGACTTATTCACGATTTGGATAGCCATCGCTCTTTTACCCTTTCTTTCGCCCGCCTTATTTTGTGGTGGGAAAATGTTTATTTTTTCACTGCGGCCCGAAGCGAAGCGCTCCTGGCACGCGGATTGGAATCGTCTGACAGCTTGCCTCGAACCGCCTTTTTCGTGAGCAGGCTAAGCTCGGCTTCGTAACCGGCATTCGCCTGCTCGGCGAAAAAGCGTTTCACGCTTCTGTCCTCGAGGCTATGGAAGCTGATAATTGCAATTCGTCCCCCTTTGTTTAGGAGTTTTGGTACAACTGCAAGCAATCGCTCAAGTTGCCCAAGTTCGTCGTTGACGACGATTCGAATTGCTTGAAAGGTGCGCGTCGCTGGATGCGTTTTTTTGTACGCCCCGCGATGAGTATTCAGTATGACAGTAGCAAGTTGTTCCGTGGTATGAACGGGCCGTGCTTGAACAATTGCATTAGCAATTCTCTGCGCGTTCCTTTTCGGTTCTTCACCGTAACGTTCAATAATCTCTACGAGCTTTGCCTTCGAAGCGTTATTCACAATATCAGCGGCAGTTTGCTGCTGATGTTGATCCATACGCATATCGAGCGGACCGTCTCGTTTGAGTGAGAACCCACGACTTGCCTTGTCAAATTGCGGTGACGATACCCCAAGGTCAACAAGGATCATATCAAACCGTTTCCCCTGCTCCGCCGCCTTTTCAGCGTACTGAGCGTAACTATCGTGAATCAATGTTGCTCCACTGCGTGCGAGTGGCTTCAGCGCGTCAATTGCCATTTGGTCGCGGTCAACGAGAACAGCCTTTTCAGGTGCTTTCGTGACTGCCAAAATAGCCTCAGCGTGTCCGCCATAGCCTGCAGTAAGGTCAAGATATGATTCACCTGGCCGCGGTGCAAGTTGCAGGGCGACCTGTTCGAGAAGAACGGGTGTATGGAGTTGTTGTGGTGGAATATTGTTGCTCATATACCTATTTCATTATACGAGGTCACCTAACTGACAGCCAGTGTTTGTTTTCGCAGATGTTTTTGTTTTGTTGTGTCAATGGAGTTGTTGTGGTGTGAAATAGATCAAGCGTGCTTGTCTATTCCGGAGATTCCCACTGACTAAAGAGAGAGAGTGAGAGACTTATGTGTGAGGTGGAGTTTTTGGGAGGTGTTTTTTAAAAAACGAAAGAACCAAAGCGGTGATTTCAGAAGTCGCTTTTTTCTTCTGCTGACTGCCAGATAGTTGACCTCGTGGGTGTTCTCTATCTGGTGTTTACTGCCGACTTGTCAACGTGCGTGGTTCTGCCGTGTGCAAACTATCTACGCTTTTTTCAGACGCCAGTACTTGCCTGCCCGGACCGCCACGACATCACGTGTGATGCCCGCATAGTCCAGCAAGTGCTGCTCTAGTGTAATCCGCCCCTGCTTCTCATCCAGCTGCGCCCCTGTCTTGCCTTCGCGGAACTGAACATTCAGGTCTGCAACGCGTTCGTCAAGGATGCTTCCGGTAAGCGCTGGTTCAACATCGTTGTCCCAGACAAACTGCGGATACATATGTAGGTACTGGCCGAAGCCTCTGGTGATAACGACGCCGCCTGCGAATTCAGCTCGAAGCTCGGCAGGTATAGTTAACCGCCGCTTGTCATCAAGCTTTCGTTCGAAATAGTCGACCGTTGCCACTTTTAGGCTACCTAGTTTCCTACTCTTTTAAGGTTAATAGTTTGTGGTGGTGGTTTTTCTTTTTGCCCGCCAGACCTTTTTGTTTTGTTTGGGCCGGTGGGTGCCACTGAAAGTAGTGTACTACCCACTACTACCCACATGCAAGTATTTTTCTGAAGAAAATACCCACTAATAGTTAGGACACAAAATGAAACTGTGGACAACTCTCCTCTCTAACAGAGAAAGCCATTACCGAAGCATGGTGAGCAAAAATGATGTAAACCCGACTACTATGAGGCGAGAACGACAAGCCAGGTGACAAACAGCGCGAGGTTCGCGAGAAGCGATACAAGCACAACCGACTGGCGAAGGTCAGCCAGCACAAGAGCATTTACCTCTGTTGCCGTGTAATTTTGTGATTGTTTATTTTCTGTTACCATACCTTCATATTAGCATGAGCTTGATTAAAAGTCAATATGTGCTCCTGGAATACATTGACAAAACTGTGTTGTGTTGTGAAAAAGTGTTTGCACTCCCCTCCTCTTTTCTGTCATAACAAGCAAAAGTGCCCGTGGAAAACTCCCGGGCACTTGTGTGTATCTTTTCGCCTACTACTGTTGCTTGCCGACAACTACATCGTTCGCCGCGTGCCAGCCCTGAACGTTACCACAGTCCATATAGATGCCCTGCGCAGTGCCAACAGCCAGCTTTTCACCAGAGCTAACATAGGCATTTATAGCATCGGTTACTTCGTACTCACCACGAGCCGGGTTAGCTGGTGTTGTTCTAGCAAGTTCAAAGATCTTCTTATCAAAAAGGTAGAAGCTCGAGTTGTTGAGATTGCTTGGTGCGTCTTCACGCTTTGGTTTCTCGACAATACGGACAAAATGCCCCTGCTCATCCTTTTCTATGATGCCAAATTTCTCGACATCTTCATCTGGAACAGGATTGCCAAATAGGCCCGATGTCAGACCACTTTTTTCGACAAGTTCTATGAGATCAACGGCATTTGATCCACCATCTTCACGGTAAAAGAACTGATCGCCCATGATAACAAGAGCTGATTCGCCTTCATTGATATATGGGGCAGCCAGGCCGACTGGGACACTCGTGCCATACTTACCACTGAGCGGCTGCGTTATAAAGTGGATATTCACGCCCTGTAACGGCGCAATAAGCTGCAGCATGTCATCTTTGCCCCTAGAGCGTAGATAGTCGTTTAACTGCACGTTTGAGCGATAATAGCTTTGAATTTGCGTACTCTGTTCCCCGACAATAAAGTAAATGTCCTTCACGCCAGCAGCAAGAATATCTTGGACCACGTAGTCAATAACTGGTCGCGTTCCAACAGGCAACATGCACTTTTCAATAGATTTTGTTATGGGCAGCATGCGGGTTCCCCACCCTGCCACCGCAACAATTGCTTTTGTTACATCCATTTTTACGGTAAAACTCCTGTACAATGTTTGTAGGTAGTATAACACCATGACAACAGATTTTCCTTACGAACCAGGGTACATCTGCGAACTCGACGCGTTTTCGCCTGAGATAGCGAGCGATCTTGAGCGTCTCGTTCGGCAACTTGATCCGCAGCTCGCCGGAACTATTACGAAAGAACGAGTTGCTTACTTTCGTGAAGATCGCGCATTTCGTCAGATTGTCGCGGTCGAAGAGCTTGAAGGACGCTCGGCCATAGTTGGTACGGCCAACATTTCGTTCCTAGGTCATTCATATGACAGCGACGCCCGCCTGACCGACACGCCAGCGCTTTTCCTCGGTAGTTTTGTTGTCGACCAAGACGCTAGAGGCAAAGGTATTGCAACGCGTCTCTGGAACAAGCTCCTTGAAGTCGGCGTGAGCGAAGGCGTTCACCGCATGCAATTCACATCAAATCCTGGGCGCGGCGCGGCACATAGCTTCTACGCGAAGACTGGCGCAACTGAAATTACAGCGCTTGCACGACTAAAACTAAAGGCAGACGATACGGAGCAAGTCACCCGTGACATACCGGAATATGAAAAAGGATTCGAGCTCGCGAAAGGACTTATCGCCTCCCTGCTCTCAGAA
>CAXYYW010000079.1:0-3753 GCA_964293235.1 uncultured bacterium
TGGGTGCTCGTCAAACCGCTTCGAAAACGCGACTATACAGCGGCACAAAATGTCGATCATTTTATAGCTAATTCGACCAACATCCAAAACGACATTAAACGATTCTACGGTCGCGACAGCACAATCATATTTCCTCCGATAAACTGTGAGCAATTTATACAACTTTCGCCACGTGGCAAAAAACGTATACCAAAGAAGCCGCAGTGCATTTGGTGGGGCCGTGTTGTCCCGGCAAAACGGCTCGATATTGCTGTTGAAGCGTGCAACCAGTTAGGGCTCCCCTTCACTATTGTTGGCCGAGGGCCTGAGCTAGAAAATCTTCGCAAAATCGCTGGACCTACCATCACCCTAACTGGCTATCTGCCAGATGAAGAACGAGATGCTCTCATACAAAAAGCCGACTTATTCCTCTTCCCTTCATTTGAAGATTTTGGCGTTGCACCAGTTGAGGCACTAGCCGCAGGGCTGCCGGTCGTAGCTTACCGCGCGGGTGGAGCGCTCGACTATATCCATGAGGGCAAAAACGGCGTATTCTTCAACAATCAGCAGCCCGAGGACCTCGCCGAGGCAATCACGAAAAGCATAGGGAAAACATTTGAAAGTAACCCGGACGAAACCGTAAGATTCGATGTATCTCATTTTCATTCGTCAGTGCGCGATTTTGTTAAAAACGCAGCAAAGGACCTGTAGACTCATGAAGGTTCTCCTGACTGGCGGCACTGGCTATATCGGCTCACACACCGCAGTCGAGCTGTTAGATGCCGGCCACGAGGTCATCATGCTCGACAATCTCTCAAACTCCGGAGAGTCAGTTGTTAAAAGTATAGAAAATTTGACCAGAAAAAAGAGTGCTTTTGTTGACGTTGACATGCGTGACTATGACGCTGTCCGGGTAGCCCTCAAGAAAACACAGCCAGACGCAGTCATCCACTTCGCAGCACTGAAGGCAGTCGGGGAGTCGGTTCTTGACCCACTTAAGTACTACGAGAACAATGTCGGGGGCACAATCTCGCTACTGAAAGCTATGCGAGAAACCGGCGTGACGAAGCTCGTTTTTAGCTCCTCGGCGACAGTGTATGGTTCGGCTCCCTACCCGTACCAAGAAACTATGCAAATCGGCATCGGCGTGACGAGCCCATACGGGAAAACAAAGGTTGTCGTCGAGAATCTTCTGGAAGATATCGCGAGATCCGACCCAAATTTCGAATGTGTTTCACTAAGGTACTTCAATCCAGTCGGCGCACATCCAAGTGGCGAGCTGGGCGAGCATCCTAAGGGCGTGCCAAATAACCTCATGCCGTACATAACAGAGGCTGCGGCTGGCAAACGAGATAAGCTCTCCATCTTTGGCGACGATTATCCTACCCCAGACGGCACATGCATCCGTGACTATATACAAGTCATCGATGTTGCAAAACGTCACGTCGCCGCGCTCTCCCACCTCAAGCAAGGGTTTGATGCTGTTAATTTAGGTTCAGGCAAAGGCACGTCTGTTCTAGAACTCGTGAGAACATTTGAAAAAGTATGCGATGTATCCGTAGCCCAAGAGATTGCACCGCGTCGCCCAGGCGACCTCGCTGAATACTACGCCGACGTATCGAAAGCTGAACGGCTTTGGGGCTGGCACACAACACTCAGTATTGATGACATGTGTCGCGACGCCTGGAACTGGCAACAACGAGTACGCTCTACTCAACAGTGACGCTTTTCGCGAGATTCCGCGGTTGGTCAACATCGTTCCCCCGGGCTACTGCGACATAGTAGGCAAAGAGCTGAGCGACGACATTGAACACGAGTGGCGTGAGCAACTTCAGCTTCGTATTTACGCGTACAACCGATTCTGCCGTGACCTTTTTCTCCGTGTCAGTGATAACTATTGCGTGAGCGCCCCTAGCATTCATCTCTATGAGGTTGCTCTGTGTCTTTTCGTAAAGCCAGTTATCTTGGAGATAACAAACCTCAAAGAACCTATCATCTACGAGTGCTATAGCCCCGTGCTTCAACTCTCCCGATGGGTACGCTTCAGCGTGAACATAGCTTACTTCCTTAAGCTTGAGAGACCCTTCCATGGCTGTCGGGTACAGCGTGTCGCGCCCAATATAGAGTGCATGTTCGTACTTCGCATAGTTCCCTGCCATCTTTTTCACTTCTGCCTCATGCTTTTCTATGGTCTTCTCAATTTCTTCAGGCAGGGCATCAAGCTCCTCTATGTACTCCCTGAGTTGCTGTGTGCTTACGCCCTTTGCAATAGCGGTCATAAGACCAAATATGGTTATAGCGGCCACTTGTGAGGTAAATGCCTTTGTGCTCGCAACGCTGATTTCTGCGCCAACATGCAAGTACACGCCGCCGACAACCTCACGGGCTATCGTGCTGCCAACAACATTTACGACACCAAGACATCGCACTCCGCGACGCTTCAGCTCTTGCATGCAAGCTATCGTATCGGCCGTCTCGCCGGACTGTGAGACGATGAGCGCAACCGAATGTGGTGCAACATTGAACGAACGGTAGCGGAACTCTGAAGCAAACTCAACCTGCACCGTTACGTCACTCGTGAACTGCTCTATGAAGTAGCTTGCGAGCAAACCAGCGTGATACGCCGTCCCGCAGCCTATGACGATGATATTCTTCACTCCGCGCAGCTCGCTGGCTGACATATTGATGCCCCCGAGCCGCGCGAGACCCTTGTCAACCTGTAGACGACCGCTTAGTGTCGAACGCAGGCTATCGGGCTGTTCATGAATCTCCTTGAGAAGGAAGTGGTCAAACCCTTTCTTCTGTATGGCCTGCAAATCAATCTCAAGCGTTTCAATAACCGCCTCCTTAGCCTGAGCTGCTACATCATATAGCTGCACTCCGTCCTCGGTGCATAGCCCCACTTCACCGTCCTGTAGGTAGATAACTTGGTCAGTGTCCCCGACAAGCGCCGCTGCATCGCTTGCGACAAACAGCTCTTTGTCACCGATGCCGAGTATGAGCGGGCTGCCCTTGCGTGCCACAACAATTTCTCGTGGATCTTTTGTGCTCAGGACCGCTATGCCGTACGCCCCAACGACCATCTTGAGCGCGCCACTTACCGCTTCGAGTAATGTTGACGAGCCTTTGTATAAGTAGTCTACAAGTGCTGTCAGTACTTCGGTATCAGTATCACTTTTGAACTCATAGTCATGAGTTGCCAACATTGCGGCAAGCTCCTGGTAGTTCTCTATGATGCCATTGTGAACGAGATAGATATCACCAACACTATGCGGATGTGCGTTTCGCTTGCTCGGCTCACCATGGGTCGCCCAGCGAGTATGACCGATACCTATAGTGTCTTTTGTCGTGTGCGTTGCAACTTTCGACTCCAACTCGGCAACTTTGCCTTTTTCTCGGAGCAATGTCGGCTTTGCATTTTTACCAAGCGTGACAATACCCGCGCTGTCGTAGCCCCTATATTCAAGCCGTTTCAAGCCACTCAGGAGTACCTGTTGTGCCTGCTTAGTACCGATATAACCCACGATTGCGCACATAAATAATGTCCTTTCTGTTTGGTTCTAATGCGTATGCTTATTTAAGCGCACCCATCACAAAAAGTCCATATTTTCCTTAAGAATTTCCGAAAGTATTAATTTACAACATCTATCTTTCTATATGCTCATCTGTTCTCATTTTTCGGACGAAGACAACAGTTACGGTGCGACACGTCGACTCAAGTTTATCGCTATCTTATCAATGTATTTGTTCCATAACACGGCCACTGGAATAGCT
>CAXYYW010000080.1:0-3706 GCA_964293235.1 uncultured bacterium
CACGAACAAAGTACAGTATAGGCTCATTAGGCTACTTGCCGGGACAACTGAAAATGTTTGCGTTGTCGGTGATGATTGGCAGTCTATATATAGTTGGCGAGGGGCAGATTTCACGAACATCCTCAATTTTGAGCGCGATTTTCCAGGCGCAACAGTTATTAAACTGGAGAAGAACTACCGTTCGACTAAGCAGATTCTTGACGCAGCGCACAACGTCATAACAAAAAACCTTCAGCGTTCTGTCAAAAAATTAGTAGCCAATAATACAGAGGGACAACCAGTTCAGGTTATTCACGTTTCGAGTGAAATGCATGAGGCAGAGGCAATAGTTAGTCGGGTGCGTCTCGCGGTTGATATGCGTGTTCGTGGCTATGAGGACTTTGTCGTGCTGTACCGGACAAACGCGCAAAGTCGTGCTATAGAAGAGGCAATGCTTCGGTATAACGTGCCGTATAAAATGGTCGGTGGTACACGTTTTTATGACCGCGCGGAAGTGAAAG
Organism: uncultured bacterium; assembly: GCA_964293235.1. Classification (GTDB taxonomy): domain Bacteria; phylum Patescibacteriota; class Saccharimonadia; order Saccharimonadales; family Saccharimonadaceae; genus JAPUDS01. The sequence continues at coordinate 501 of CAXYYW010000080.1, forward strand.
ACATTTTAAGCTACCTGAGACTGCTGTATCAGCCGTCGGACAGAGCTAGTTTTATGAGAATCGTCAATGTACCTGGTCGGGGGCTTGGTGATGTTAGCGTGGAGAAGTTCCTGTCATGGGCGGAAACGACGAGCTATACAATAGTTGAAGCGCTTAGCGCGGCAGATGCCTGTGACGGGCTGACACCTCGTGCGAAAACTAGTTTTAAAGATCTCGGTGAAGCACTTGTTTCAATACAAGCCGAAATTGCCGATACGCCGCTCGCAAAGCTTATAGAGCTCGTTATCCGACGGTTTCGTTATCTTGAATATCTTGACGACGGCAGTGTCCGCGCCGAAGACAGACAGCAAAACGTCAAGGAACTTGTCAATGATGCAGAGAACCGCCCGGATATAGACTTACAAACGTATCTTGAAGAAGTGGCACTTGTGTCAGCGGTCGATGATGTTGTCGACAAACCCGCCGTGACGCTTATGACGCTTCATGCTGCCAAGGGCTTGGAATTTCCCGTTGTCTTCATGACGGGCATGGAAGAGGGGCTCTTCCCTCAGACGCGGGCACTCTATGACCAGAGCGAACTTGAAGAGGAACGTCGGCTTTGTTATGTTGGCATGACAAGGGCAAAAGAGGAGCTATATTTGCTTACCGCCAGTTCACGTCTCTCGTTTGGGGCTCGCCAGTACAATCCACCGTCACGCTTTATTGACGACATGGAGATTGCGACCGTCGCACCCGAAGAGGCAATAGCGCCTTCGTTTCACGAGGAACCGAGAGTCGTGCTCGATGACGAAGATCAGTTTATGGTCGGCGACCGCGTTCGTCACCAACTCTTTGGGGCGGGTACTATTGTTAGCGTTGATGGCCAAATGCTTAAGATTAGTTTCGGCAGCCGCGGTGTTAAGACGCTCAATGCAGCATTTGCACCGCTCCAAAAAGCATGAGTTCAATTGCTTCTATGCGCCTCATTTGATACAATGGTAGGTACGTTTGTTTCGAGAGACGAACACCAAGAGTATGAAGTTTTTGACGAATTATTTCCACCACACGTTTTCGCGGCCAGCTCTGTATTTTCTTGGTATAGCCACGCTTTTTGCGGGCTCCTTTTATATGACATCACCAAAGATCGTCTATGCCGACGATTCATCGTCCAGCAATGCACAGCGTCTCGTGACAATTCATGACAACGGAAATGAAGTGACCATTTTGACACGCGCGCTTACAGTCGCCGATGCGCTGAAGCAAGCTGACGTAACTGTTTCTCCTAGAGATATCATAGAGCCGGCTGCGAGCGAAAAGCTGGTCGCTAAGTCATACCAAGTGAACGTGTTCCGGGCTCGTCCGGTCGTTGTGGTTGACGGTTCAAAAGAAGTTCGCGTCATGACTGCCGAACAAAGCCCGCGTCAAATCGCAAAGTTGGCTGGCCTCGCGCTCTACGATGAGGACACAACCGACTTTAAACGCATTGATAGTGTGCTTGACGGTGGCGGCGCGGGGGTACAGATGATTATCCATCGTGCCACAGTGTTCAACTTTACTTTGTATGGGAAACGGTTCGAAGCTCGAACACAAGCAACGACAGTTGCGAGCTTGCTAAAAGAAAAGGGTATTACACTCGGCGCCGCCGACGGTGTTTCGCCAGCTCAAGCAACGGCTCTGACGGCAGGCATGGAAGTAAAAGTATGGCGCAATGGCAAGCAGACTGTCACTCAGGAAGAAGCTGTGGCGCGCCCGGTTGAAGAGGTTCGCGATGCTGACAGGCCAGTTGGTGTTAGGGAAGTCAAAGAAGAGGGCGCCGATGGCAAGCGCAACGTCACCTATGAGATAGAAACCAAGGACGGTAACGAAGTATCACGAACAGAGATTGCCAGCGTTACAACGCTTGAAGCGGTGAAGCAAGTTATCATAATAGGCACGAAAGTCGAGCTTCCTGCTGGCTCGCACACTGACTGGATGGCGGCAGCCGGGATTGCTGAATCTGACTATGGCTATGCTGACTTTATCGTTTCGCACGAATCGGGCTGGACGGCCGTCAAGTACAACTATGCGGGCTCGGGCGCCTATGGCCTCTGTCAGGCGCTACCTGCAAGCAAGATGTCATCTGCCGGTGGTGATTACATGACAAACCCCATAACGCAGCTTCGTTGGTGCAATGGATATGCAATCGGTCGGTATGGCTCATGGGAGAGAGCATTTCTATTTTGGCGGGATAACCATTGGTGGTAAATTGTCGTGCCAAATAAGCGGCTCGGGCAGCATTGGTTAAAGGATCGACTCATACTTGAGGCGATTGCTGATTCTTTGCCGCTGTCTGCTACGGATACGGTGCTCGAGATTGGTCCAGGGCTTGGGACACTAACGAGCGTACTGCTCTCTAGGGCAAAGCAGGTTCTTGCAGTTGAGTACGACGCTGAGCTAGCGCGCAAGCTGCCCGCTCAGTTTCCTGGCAAGCAGCTAGAGGTACTGCATGCCGACATACTCGAGTTTGATCTTTCTCAGCTACCTGAGGGATATAGAGTTGTCGCGAACGTTCCCTACTATATAACACAGAAAATAGTAGAGAAGTTCATACTTGCAGAGAACAAGCCAGAGAGTATGACACTGCTTGTACAGAAAGAGGTAGCAGAGAAACTTGCCGCTGCAGCAGGTAATGCGACGGCTATCTCTGTGAAGTTACAATATTGCTATAATGTACAACTTGGTACACGTGTGCAGAAAGAGTACTTTACACCCCCTCCCATGGTTGATAGTCAAGTAATAATGTGCAAAAAACGACACGTAGATAAAAATGCATATTCAGACATAGGAGCGCTCTTCAAGATAGTAGATGCCGGCTTTTCGGCACCTCGGAAGAAGTTGCGCACTGCTCTGGCTGGCGGTCTGCGCATACCTAAGGACGCCGCAGAGCGTCTCTGCCGTCAATCTGGCATAGATGCAGACATGCGAGCAAGTGACGTGTCGCTTAAGCAATGGGAGGAGCTGGCGAAGGCCTATGGTAGCAACTGATCAGCCAGGTTGTTTTCCAGGTGGAGTTATAGCTGCCGTATCTTCAAAGGAAGATGGCACTATGCTCGATCGTACTCTTGGCACGCATAGCTCAGATGTAGTGAGGAATAGAGAGTCGTTCTGCGCGCAAGTTGGTCTAGGGTATGACAGTATGGTTTATCAGAAGATAGTCTATAACGATAATCAAACGTACGACGTGCTTG
>CAXYYW010000081.1:0-3679 GCA_964293235.1 uncultured bacterium
CATGCTCGTCTATAAAGCTCCCTTCCAGATTCCGAAAGCGGGTACCGAATGGATAGTCAAATACGGCCCGTGGATTGCATTAGTCGGCGGTATCTTAGCCGCCATTATAATCGTACCGACAACGTTCGCCGCTCTCAGTCTGGTAGGATATAGCTCTGCCGTTTATGGCGCCTATGGATACTACAACTCAGCTGTCGCGGCTGCTGTGCCAGTACTCTATCTGTCGCTCGCTGTTCTCGCCCTGCAGCTCGTCCTCATGTTCGTTGCAATCCCGATGCTTCTTAAGCGCCAACGAAAAGGCTGGTTGCTACTGTTCTACGCCGATATTATCAGCGCGGCGTATTCACTTGTCAGTAGCTTTACTTACGGATTTAACTTCGGTACGTTACTCGGTGGCCTCATCGGTGCAGCAATCGGTTTCTACGTCATATTCCAAATTCGTTCATACTACAAAAACTAATCCCAACTCTTAAGCGAAATCTACAACCATAAGCTAGTTGTTCGTTCTGTCGGCACAAAGTAAACTGTCTATATGAGTATTGCTGCCCGACGCCTTCAGAGAGGTGTAAAGGATGAGAACAATGTTACTGGTTCTTCGCCGATATCAGATGCGGGTTCATTACCCGTCGGCTCGGCATCATACACTGTTCCTGGCGGAGCGATATTCCTAGCCACGAACGGCTTAGACACCAACGCTGGCACACAGGCCGCCCCAGTTGCTACCCTGACAAAGGCAATATCACTCGTGGCATCCGGAGGGACTATAGTCGTGCGCGGCGGCGTCTATAACGAAGGTGAAGATACGCAAGATCAGGCGTATCCATACGGCGTCTGGCTCACAAAAAATGCCACAATCCAAAACTACCCAGGTGAAGCTGTCTGGTTCGACGGCTCAACCCCCGTCACTGGCTCATGGACAAACAACGGCTCGACATGGAGTGTGCCGTATGACTGCATATTCAACCGCTCTCCCACGAATAGCGACGGGGCTGATGACGGCTGGGGCGCTTCAACAGGAGCTGGCGGCTGGTGGACTGATCCAAACCATCTCGAGGCAGCATGGCCTGACATGGTGTTCTACGACGGTGTACAGCTGACACCAGTTACAAGTATCGGAGCTGTCACTTCTGGTACATTCTTCGTTGACGGAGCCGACACCGGAACCCTCAAGTGGTTCCAGGGAACGACACTGTACATTGGTGATGACCCGTCTGGCCACGAGGTACGATACGCAAATAAAGCAAAATTCATGACCATAGCCGGCACGGGCAACACGAGCACACTCCGTGGTGTCGGCATCCGCCGTTATGCCTCAGCTCAAGCAACCCTTGGCACTATGTACATACAGCACAATTTCACCATGGAAAATGTTTGGGCGGAAGACATCCGCTGCGGTTTCATCCATCTCGATTCAGGCCCAGCGACAACCGTAACGAAGTTCACATCGCGTCGCATCGGCTTCAATGTATTAGGTAGCAACTTGGCCGACAACATCACCGTAGATCGTGCTGATATGCAGCAAGCTAACTATGCACTGTGGAACATATACGGCCCATCCATTGCGACCATTAAGTTCAACAAGACTCAGTTTGTCACTATCAAAAATTCAATCTTCAAAGACTCGTACAGTAGCGGTTTCTGGGTTGACTCTACCTGCAACACACCAATCATTGTCAACAGCCTGTTTGAAAATCTTACGAATCGCGCTATCGACCTAGAGACATCGTCGGACGGTATAATCGCAAACTGCAAGTTCATAGGTAACGGCGCAACCACCCTCTTCATAAACGATTCCGATACGGCGCGTATCTACAACTGTACACTCGCCGAAAACAACTGGGGCTACGGTGGGGCTGGGGGTGTACGCGGAGTCGATACAACCCCCAACGTTTCGCCTATCTCCGTTGGCCAATCATCTCGAAGTTATTACAACTCCAACTATGCGTTTAACGTCGACACAACACTACCCTCAACGTATTACACAGATTACCCTCAGCATCAGTGGACCATTAACTACATCACAGTCTGCAACACGGTCGTTGCTCGTCCGGGTATCCATGCTTACGACATGTTTATCAGTGGTAATAGCGGCGATAGCTTCCGAGAGACCGGCCGGACATTCTTGGCGAATATGCACCCAACTATGGACGGCAATGTTTACCACTGGACTACTCAACCGCAGTACCCATGGGTTGCGGCTATCGGCTACAACACCAACCCGACTGTCAAATTCACTCTTGCGACATGGCAATCATTTACGAGTCTCGAGGCAAGCTCATCCTTCACGACAACCGACCCGCTCGATAGCAATTACGAAATTACGAGCTCAACATATCACAACAATGCCGTCACGATACCATCTGACATTGCCACACTCATCGGTCACGCAACTACAGACAAGCGCGTTGGAGCGTTCTGGTAAAGGTTAACCAAACATTAGAACTTGCGGCGCAAAGATAAGTAGTATGCCCAAAATGCACATGACTATCCCGCCCACCAAGCGCACTGTTCTCATGTATTTTGCCTCAACCCCCACAACTTGCAATGTTTTCATGGCGATAAAGAACACTATGAGATCATCCAGCATAAAGAACAGCATATACAGCAGCATGTAGGCATAGTACTGCCATGTTTCAAGACCGGCTGAGCTCAATACCCCCGTGTAGACAACTGGCAAACCAGCGCTACAGGCTAGCTCAACTATATTGACTGCAGCAGCAAGTAACATAATTCCACCGAGCGCTAACCACGTATTTTTTTCGTGGATGATTTTCTTTATCTTTGCAAATGTCGCCTTGCGACTCTCCTTACCGGTGACCTTACACCCCGTCTTCTTCTGATACCAGTCATACAAATAGTACACACCAACCGCAATTGCTGCAGCACCTATTGCCACTCGCACCCAGGTGATGTGCCCTATAAACATGAAGAGGTTCAACCACGCCGCCATAAATACGAAGTACACAACAGCTGACGTTGCGAGAAACGTTACGCCGTACAGCCACATTTTCCGACGGTCTTTCATGCCTATAAGCATCGTTATGAGGAACAACAGCACCCACATCGCGCATGGATTAAACCCATCGAGCAATGCGATGATAATTGTCACTAACGGCAAGGAAACATGCGCCGCGTCAATCGTACCAAGCAGCGGCACCTCTATCAGAGTATTCGATGATTCCTCGGTCGCCGTCTCTTCCGTAGCATCTGTGCTTTCTTGTGAGACCACTTCATCCACACCAACGACCGCCGCTATACTGTCCGGGCATGGGTGTACAGAGCAGTATTCAAGCCTCTCTTTTATGCTATTGCCAATACCTTCGGTATAGCCAATATATGGCGTGTTGCCAACAATGATAAACGGCACCCCGGAAGCATCGACATTCAGCAATTCCCCTACCGCCTGCATCTTCTGTTGGTTAGCCGTGCTGTAATACACTTCATACTTGTAGAAATGCATATTTTCGTGTTGCTCAACAAATGGCTCGAGCACCTCTTTCGCCTGTGCGCAGTGCGGACAGCCGTTGCCCCAAAAAAGATAGATATTTACGTCGTTCGTGCTCGACGCCGATACTGGAGTAAACGCGAATAGCCCTGCAGCAACGACTGCAAATACAGTAACTACTGTCGTGGCTATACGTCTACTTTTCGCGGAACGCTTCAATCGTTTCCAGTAGTT
>CAXYYW010000082.1:0-3652 GCA_964293235.1 uncultured bacterium
CTGGATAATATGCCAATTATCCCACAGATTTTTCACGTTGTCTCTCGAGTATGCTCGAGACGACGGCGGTTGCAACGAAAATGATACCTATGGAGCCAACGAACCATTCGGGTGGTTCGACGTGGTAGAGTTTCACAAGCATAACGATGCCAAGCGCTAGGATAGCCCAATGCGCGCCGTGTTCGAGATACCGGTACTTCGCAAGCGTTCCGGTACGCGTGAGATAAACGGTGAGCGGGCGCACCCAGAGTGCGCCGGCCCCAAGCCCTGCCATGATAAGTATGACGTCATTTGTGATAGCGAATGCACCTATGACGCCATCAAGTGAAAATGACGCATCGAGCACATTTAGATAGATAAACGAGGCAAAGGCAGCCATGCCGACAAGGCGTTTTGCGCCCGACTGTTTTGATTCAAAATATTTGCCGAACAATTCGAGACCAATATGGACAACCGTACCTATGATAGACGCGACAAGCACGACTTCCCGGTGCGCTGGGTCAACAGTCGCGTAGAGAATAAGAGCGACCGATAGCATGACAAATGTTTTGAAGCTTTCGTACCGGCCGATTTTCGACATCCAGCGTTCAATCCTACCAAGCCAGTGGATATCTTTGTTGCGGTCCATGAAGTAACTGATGCCAAGCATGAGGAGGAATCTCCCACCAAGGCCATTTATGATTGGCGCGGCATTTTGAAGTGTCGAGCTGTACTGCGCGGGTTGGTTGAGTGCCATGTTGAGCACGCTCGTGAAGCTATTGTCACTTGAAAGCATAACTATAAGTATCGGCAGGGCGAATCTGACGACAAAAACAGCGAAGATGATACCGACAGTTAGGAACAAGTTCTGCCAAAACTTCGACATCCGACCAAGGATTTTACTGTTTATAACAGCATTATCGAAGCTGAATGTGACTTCGAGCAGAACTAGGATGAAGAATGTCCATAAATCCAAGCCACCTTTAGCACCGAAAACCCAACCCGCTATAGCGAGGGTAAGTATGCCTGAAACAAGAAAGATTCGGAACGGATGCGTTGCATGGAGGGGTTTCACTGGTAACTATTATCGCATATGACCATACGGTGAGGAAAATACTACATTTTGTGCGCTTTTGCTATTTCAAACGCTACGCATAGTGTCTATAATCATGATTGTTAACAAACAGACGCCATGCTAGGGCGGGGAATCGTGTGAAATTCACGAACTGTGCCGCAACGGTGATTTTGAGCAGTCTATGAGGGTAGATGCTTGAGAAGTCCGACGACCGCCCCTAGCAAAAAGGCTTTCCCGAGCAGGAACTACTAAAGTGCACAAATGTACACGTGTTGATTTTTGTATGTCTCTCGGGTAAAACGAGGGATTTTTAATAGTGCAGCAACCAACAGTACCAGTGTCACCAGAAGTTCGCGCCTATGCTGAAATACAGCGTGAGCGGGAATTTGAGGCGGTCAACACTGAAGCGAAGCAAAAATGGTGGCGTAAGCTCGGGGCCAAAGTAGTTGATATAGTCAGGACGCCAGAGAATGAAAATGTATCTCATGAAATTATTACGGCCGATGAAGTCGTAGATAGAAAGTTGGTAGAAGCTCTGGCCTGGCAGCTTATTGAGAATTACGAATCTCATCCGAAAGCACTTCGCGAAAATGAGGCTGAAGACAATGCTCGTACGGCGCTATTTGAGGCATTAACCGCAAGTGGGCACATGTCAGTTGTTGAGCTCGCCGGTAATCAGTCGGAAGTGCATCGGCAAATTCTCCAGCGGCTACTCAATTCATACTTCCGTCCAGGCATTCCAGAGGCAGAGAAGGCTCGTAACTATGAAGAAATTTGTGAAGAACTGGTCGTTCAGACTATTTTTGAACGTATTCAGACGGGGGAGGTGCCTCCAGATACAAAAACAAATACAGTGTCGGATTTCGCACATTCTCTCGGCAGTGAAGCGCAGAAACTCGGATATCGCCCGAGTGACAAAAAAAGTTATATGGGCAAAGGGATGGTGCGCGAGACGAGCTTTGAGATAAGAAACGGCCAGTGGGTCAGAATAATCAAGCAGATAAGCCGAAGCAATACATTTGCACCAGATACTGTCTCGAAACTGCAAAAAGCTGGGCTCAGGCTACCATTGCGAAGCGGTAGTGAGGATATCCAACTTCTCGGGTCACAAATACTGAGCGTAAGTCACGGTGCATTAGAGGTCACGCAGTTGCTCGACCGTATGCAACGAGGAGCAAAGGTTATGTACGGTCAGGCCAGACATTCGGGGCTTGTGCCGTATGAACGGCTTGAGATTGTGTCAAAGCAGCGTGAAGAGGCCATAGAGTCGCATATACAAGAGTTGGCTGACTATGAACGTGTGCTTGATGGCATGCTTAAAGATGGAAATATTAATCAGCAGGAGCATCTCAAACGCTATGCAGAGGCTCTTCGCGAGCACGTTCGCGCCATTTGTGTTCAATACCCTGCATATACACGTGGGGCGTTGGGTGAAAAAGTCGTCAATGACTATGCAAGGGCGCATGAACGGTTCGAGGCTGGTGATGCGAGAGGTGCGGCGAGCATCATAAATGGCGCAAGTAGTCGAGAGTCAGCGGTTATTGCGTGCGGTATGTCAGTTGAAGGGCAAAAGAACGACCCAAATAACCCAGATGCGAATAAGGAGCAGACCGTGCAGGAGATTCTAGAACGTGAGCTCATGAAAGACTGGGATAAGATTACGAACTGCCCAATTTGTGGTAATAAAGGAGTAAATGCGCGAAAAAGAGGTGACATCATAGAGGACCGTGATTATGGCTGTACTCTTAATGTCTGCACAGGCGATTCAAAGATTGGCGAGAGAGCTCTGATGAGGCTTGCTGGACAGTCCGAGCAGAAAAAAGATGAACAAAATAAGCCAGGTCATGTCGAGCGGGCTAACTCTAAACTATTTAGCGAGGGATACGTAAAGCAACTCTACGGAGAGGACGCAAGGATTCAGTATAGAAAAAAAGTCGGCGACGCTGTATTTGAAGTAATTAGCAGCAGGACTGGCTTAGTGTTAAATCCGGATTTGAAGCAGAGTGACTATGAGCTTATTTCGTAGCGAGCAACTATAGTATCACGCAAACTGTTTATGATACCATAAGCACTATGAACAACCCGTTCCGAGCGCCGAAAGGCATCTTGAAGGGCATCCATTCGCGCCGCCGTTTTTCTCGGACGCTGCGAATACTCGGTCCGGGCCTTGTGACGGGTGCGGCAGACGATGATCCTTCAGGCATTGCGACCTACAGCCAAGCTGGGGCGATGTATGGCTACAAGCTGCTCTGGATGATTCCATTTATGTATCCGCTCCTTCTGTCCGTGCAGGGAGCGTGTTCACGAATCGGTGCTGTAACCGGCAAGGGGCTCGCTGAGCTTATACGGAACAATTACAGCAAAAAAATGCTGTACCTTGCTCTCTTTCTCGTTATTGTTGCCAACATTGTGAATATTGGCGCTGATTTTGGCGCCATGGCGGCGACGCTGCAGCTGCTTGTGCCGCAAATTCCATTCGCGACGGCCGTCATAGGCTTTGCGGTCCTCATGCTCGGTCTTGGGCTCTTCGTGCCATATAAAAAGTACGCGAAAATCCTTAAGTGGCTTGCTATAGTCCTGTTTGCGTATCCTATCACC
>CAXYYW010000083.1:0-3639 GCA_964293235.1 uncultured bacterium
GCCTCCTCATCGCTAACATGTAACGCTGAAAGCGAAGCTAACTTCATAACATCAACAAGAGAAATGGTGGTCATGTCACGTTCCAGTATATCACCCCAAAGCATTTTGGAGAGGGGCTACAGCTTCTTTTTTATGTCAGCTATCGCATCGCGGAGCTCAGCCGCTTTTTCAAACTCGAGATTTGCAGACGCAAGTTCCATCTGGGCCGTTAAGTCTTTTATGAGACCCGGTAGCTCGTCCTTCGGTATCTTTTTCAAGTCTATGCTCGACTTTTTATCATTTGATTTCGGTATGATAGCCCGTAAGCCCTCGTCCACAGATTTTGCAATGCTTGTCGGTGTTATGCCGTGCTCTGTGTTGTACGCCTCTTGGATATCGCGGCGGCGATTCGTCTCGTCCATTGCGGCTTTCATGCTTCCGGTCACGACATCGGCATACATGAGTACCGTGCCGTCAACATGGCGCGCCGCCCGGCCAATGGTTTGTATGAGCGCGCTTGCAGAACGCAGGAACCCTTCTTTGTCTGCGTCCATAATAGCGACGAGCGATACCTCAGGTAAGTCCAAACCTTCCCGAAGCAGATTGATTCCAACAAGCACATCATAGACACCCGTTCGAAGATCCCGCAGTATGTCACTCCGTTCCAGGGTTTCAACATCGCTGTGTATATAAGCAGTTTTTATGTCGAGATCGGCGAGATACGCCGAGAGATCCTCGGCCATCCGTTTCGTCAGCGTAGTCACGAGCACGCGTTGATGCTTCGCTATACGATCTCGTATCTCTGCTATTAGGTCGTCTATCTGCCCATCTATTGGGCGCACCTCTATCTTCGGATCAACGAGCCCGGTTGGGCGAATGATCTGCTCCGTCGGCTTTGGCGAACGCCCAATCTCGTAATCGCCTGGCGTTGCCGACACATAGACGACCTGGTTTATATGCTTTGTAAATTCGTCAAACCGCAATGGTCGGTTATCGAGCGCACTCGGCAAACGAAAACCATACTCAACCAATATTTCCTTGCGCGCCCGGTCGCCGTTATACATACCGCGCACCTGCGGTAGTGTCATGTGACTCTCGTCTACGAACATGAGGAAATCATCGGGAAAATAATCGAGGAGCGTCATAGGCTGTTCGCCCGGCTCGCGGTCCGTCAGATAACGGCTATAGTTCTCGATGCCCTTCACGAAACCTGTTTCTTCCAGCATCTCCAGATCAAATTTCGTCCGCTGCTGAATACGCTGGGCTTCAAGGTATTTATTGTGCTTCTCAAAGAACTTGAGACGCTCGTCAAGCTCGGCGCGAATCTTGCCAAGTGCAAGTTTCAACTTGTCTTCCGGCGTCACAAAGTGACTTCCAGGGAATATGGTCACTTCTTCCGGCTCGCCTATAATTTCGCCCGTCAGTGGATTGATGCGCGTGATTCTATCTATCTCATCACCGAAAAACTCAACGCGCAGCGCGCTCTCGCCACCAGCCGGAAAGATATCGACAACGTCGCCATGCACCCTGAAATTTCCACGCGAAAAGTCTATGTCATTTCGGTGGTATTGAATATCGGTCAAGTGTCTAAGCAACTTATCACGCAAACGCCGCTCGCCCTTTTTAATTCTGACAGCCAAACTCGAATAACCAGACGGCGACCCTATGCCATAAATACAGCTCACGCTCGCGACGATAATGGTGTCGCGCCTTGTAAGCAGCGCATCGGTTGCAGCATGCCGCAGACGATCTATTTCTTCGTTAATGGCTGAATCTTTTTCTATGTAGGTATCACTCGAAGCTATATACGCTTCCGGTTGGTAGTAATCAAAATAGCTGACAAAGTAATGGACCTCATTCTCTGGGAAAAATTGCTTGAACTCACTATAGAGCTGCGCCGCCAGCGTTTTGTTATGCGCAAGTACGAGTGTCGGCACGTTCCGCTTGGCGATGATATTCGCCATGGTAAATGTCTTGCCCGAACCCGTGACACCGAGCAGCGTCTGTTCTTTCGCCCTGCCTTCTAGCCGTTCAACAAGTTCAGCAATAGCCGCCGGCTGGTCACCGGTTGGCTGATAGTCTGAAGAGAGATGGAAGGAACCCATCTCTCTATTATACGACGTGATTATAGTGCTGGCTCAAGTGTAGATAAGAAACTCTGCATAGTAGCGGTCTGGGCCGTTTCGGTCGCCGTGTCAGCATCAGACATAGAACACAATGCCTGTGGGTGTGAGTAATAGTAATAATAATTACCAATCTTATTCCCGTTATACAAGGCCTTTGGAGCGCTCGCCATATTCTCAAGATCAAGTTTCTCGGTTGTGCGCTCTACACCTCCAAGATATGCATTTATCCTTCCAGCTGTATTTTTACCAGAACATCCATCAAGTGCTTCTACTGTCGGAGTGGTAAATTCATACAGTTCGTAGCCAGAACTATCGGGAGCCTTATAGTACTTAACTGAGAAGCCGCTAATTGTCTTAAACCGTACCCCCCAGCCTGCGATAACAACATAGCCCTCATTTGGATCCGCTGCTTGCGATGTCGAGTTCTTAGTATCTGAGGAATTAGTTGTAGCAGCCTCTTGTGACGTCGTTGAATCCTGGGATGAACTATTGGTTGTGTTTGAACTTCCACCCATGAACCGCCACACGACGAGTCCAGCTATTACCAGCACTAACACCCCGATTATCACGAGTTCTATAACGTTACCTTGTTCGGATTTTTTGCCCACGAGTTTTCCTTTCAGTTATCTATCAGAATTGTAAATGAACACGAGGACAAAAACAATAGCGCTTATGGTATACTACTAACAAATATGCAAGACAAAAAATCTACACACTCTCATATAGCCTGGAACCCAAGTCTGAAAATGCTGCGGACTGAGCACGAAGCACAGAGCCGGATGCTTGGAAGCGACGATGAGTTTGAAGAAGCATTTAAAGTCCTGAATAAATATCCAAAACGCGTCACTTTCTTTGGTTCTGCCAGAGAAACCGAAGCTGGAGCTCCCTATCGTGACGCCGCCTACAAAATAGCTTTTGAACTCGCAAAACGTGGCTATGCTATTCTCTCAGGCGGTGGCGGTGGAGTCATGGCGGCAAGCAACCGCGGCGCCTATGACGCTGGCGGTCACAGCATCGGATTTAACATTAAACTACCCAAAGAACAGCACTTGAACCCCTATACTACCGACAACCTCGCGTTTCACTATTTCTTCACTCGTAAAGTAACCATGACATTTTTTTCGCACTCATACATTTACTTTCCTGGCGGGTTTGGTACATTCGACGAACTGACCGAAATTATTACTATGATTCAAACTCGCAAAATGCCACCACTTCGTATTGTCCTCTTTGGGCATGAGTTTTGGGATGATTTTGACGCATTTGTTAAGAAACAGCTTCTTGGAAATGGCTACATATCCGAGGGTGATGAAAAGCTCTACACTATAACCGACGACATAGATGAGGCGCTTCATCTTATAGACTGTGTCAGCGAAGCCTAAACTGTCTTATACAAGCAGATTTTCCGGTGCTATCATGTCGTTATCGAGCTGGCTTAGCACTTGCTCGCGAAGATTCTTGACACCCATGTAGCGCGAGAAAAGCTCATTCCACAAACTTTCGCGGAAATGATAACTGTAAAACATCTCGTACG
>CAXYYW010000084.1:0-3624 GCA_964293235.1 uncultured bacterium
ATACGAGCATCGGTACTGTATGCTGGAACCTCCACGATGACGCTTTCGGCGTTAAGTAGCACTGGGGCGGCTGTTGACTTCGATAACGTACAGCCGTGGATCGATGTTACTGGCAGAACAAGTGATGTTTTCAAGCGTGTAAGAGCCGAGGTTTCATATCAGCCGACCGTTGCGTTGCCAACAAACGCACTTGATTCGGCCGCTCCAATTTGTAAGAAGTTGACTGTAACAGACAGCGCAAACAGTTCATCATACGACTGCAATTAGTCCGTACTCGCGTGTGATCGGTGAAACTTCTCGTGTACTTCTTTGAGGTGCTGGTCGGTAACGTGGGTGTAGACTTGAGTTGTTGATATATTGCTATGACCGAGCATACTCTGAACGGAGCGCAAGTCCGCGCCGTTCATAAGGAGATCGGTGGCAAATGAGTGCCGAAGCGTGTGCGGGCTGACGTGTTTGGTTATGCCAGCCATTCGCGAGTAGTGCTGCACTAGCCGCTGTACAGAGCGAGGCGTCAGGCGGAAGCTTTCACCGCGCTCATCGCCAGTTTTGAAGCCACTGTAGCGGACAAAAAGGGGAACAGCAGAATCATTTCTGGATTTAAGGTAAAGCGCAAGCCATTCCGTTGCCTCAGGACTCAGAAAGACAGGACGATCTTTCTGACCTTTACCTCGTACCATAAACTCACCGCGCTTGAGATTTATATGATCTCGGTTAAGATTTGTCAGTTCACTGACACGCAGTCCACTTGAAAAAAGGAGTTCAAGGATGGCTCGGTCGCGGAGCCCAGTGGGCGTGTTGGTGTCAACAGTCTCGATTAGCCGCTCGGTCTCCTCGGTCGTGAGAAAGCTGACTTGTCGGCGCTTAGTTCTTGGCAACTCAACTTTGTCTGCTGCGAGTGTTGCTATGTCTCGTTTTGCACAATACTTTAGGAAGTTTCTAAGCGCTATAAGGTGGTAGTTTTGTGTGATAAGCGCTAGCTCACCATCATTTTCGTTTTTATAGCGATTTAACCAGAGCCGATATTTACGAATAAGCTCCGGGGTAATTTTGCCAACTTCTATATCACCGGCAAACCCAACAAGTCTCTCGAGGTAGAGGTGGTAGTTTTCGGCAGTTTTTTGGCTTCTGCCGCGTTCAACTTCCAGCGACTCGACGAAGTCCATAATAAGCTCTGATAGATACATAGCCCCATAATACTGCTTTTGCTAATATTTTGCGACGTGGTTTGAATGATATACTAGTTGTATGACGCTAGTGGAAAGTATCGTTCTTGGCGCCGTCCAAGGACTCACTGAATTTATACCCGTATCAAGCTCGGGACATGTCGTCTTGGCTGAACACCTATTCAGTGGGGCGGGTGACCACCTTTTTGTTGAGTGGATTAATCTTGGGACAGTTCTTGCACTCCTCATATTCTTCCGTCATCGCATACTAGGGATATTAAAAGATATTTTTGTAGATAAGAATTACAAACTCGCGGTTAATATCATTATTGCATGTATACCGGCGGGGATTGCGGGGTTTACGCTCGCAAGCCTTATAGAGGACAGTAGCTTTTTTAGCAACGTTGTAACGGTCATTACGGCTCTTGCGATAGTTGGCGTTATCATGATCTTTCTCGAGAGATTGCCACGAATGTCTCAGGTTGAGAATGCTGAAAAAATGTCGTGGCAACGCTCTCTCATCATAGGTGTCACACAAGTTTTCGCGCTTATACCTGGCACGTCACGTTCGGGCAGCACAATCATCACTGGCCGCCTTGTTGGGCTAAGTCGTGAACATGCGGCGGAATTTAGCTTTCTCGTTTCAATTCCAATTATGCTCGGCGTTATTTTGAAACTCCTTATCAGATCATCTGATAGAGAGTATCTTTTCGCGAACATGGGAACCCTCCTGGCTGCGAATGCTGTTGCCTTCGCGACAGGGCTGTTTGCAGTTGGCTTCATGATGCGCTACCTGAAGAAAAACGATCTAGCGCCGTTTGGTTGGTACCGCGTCGGGCTCGCAGTGGTCGTTGCTGGTCTTCTTCTGGTACAATGGTAAAACAGATAACCGAGGCAATATCATAAACTGAAAGGACTAGTCGTGGCTACACATCCAGCAATTGCAAAAATCAAATTTGAGCGGACCTTCGCAATGGTAAAGCCAGATGGCGTAAAGCGCGGGGTTATCGGTGACGTTATACATCGGTTTGAAAAGGTAGGGCTTAAGATTGTTGCTATAAAAATGGTAACGCCAACAGAGGAAATGGTCCGAAAGCATTATCCTATGAGCGATGAAGCTTGGGTGAATCGTCTCGGCGACAAGGCGGTATCTGGGTTTGATAACCTTGAAGTGACCGTAGAAGAAGTACTTGGCACAAACGACAAAGCAAAGCTTGGCAAAGATGTTACTGAGGCGCTCGTCCAGTATCTAACCTCTGGCCCGGTTGTTGCAATGGTTATAGAGGGGATGCAGGCTATCGACATGGTGCGAAAGCTCTGTGGCCACACTTTGCCGTTTAAGGCCGATGTCGGCACTATCCGTGGCGATTACTCAGTTGACAGCCCATCCGTTGCAAACGCTGAGCAGCGCCCAATTCATAACATCATTCACGCCTCAGAGACCGCGGCAGAAGCAGAAAATGAGATTGGTCTCTGGTTTGGCAAGGAAGATATCCCAAGTTACGAACTGACATCAGAAGCTGTCATGTACTCTCGTTACTACTAAATTTGCTATAGTAGTGGGGCGCCCCCGTAGTTCAATGGATACAACAATTCCGTCCTAAGGAAAAGCTCTAGGTTCGAATCCTGGCGGGGGCACCAGTTTGATATAATAAGCAGTATGGAACGATTCGACGGCCAGCGAGAGGGGGAGGAAGTACTCTTTGTGTTCCGCCGTCATATTATTGCAATGCGACGTGGGTTTTACGGTTTACTCATACCATTCGCGCTTGGATCTATACCGGCACTCATATCGCCCGACACCCTGTGGTTACTATGGCTGAGTCTTGGGGGCTTTGCGCTCGGGATGTTAATCTTCTTTTACCACTGGATTGGCTGGTTCTACAGCATATTTATCGTGACAAATCAGCGCATACAGCAAACGTCCCAAACAGGCCTTTTTGGTAAGTCGGTTATAGATCTCAGCCTGTCAAAGATACAAAACATAAGCTATAATGTACCAGGCTTCACCGGGGAAATGTTCGGGTTTGGCACTATCGTGCTACAGACCTATGTCGGCGACATGATCATCGAAAAAGTACATAAGCCAGGTGAGATATACAACAAGATTCAAAAAGCCATTTATGACAATGGCGGCAAACTGGAGATGCAAAATGAAGAACTTCCTGAAGCGTAAGAAGACGGACGACGAGCCGGAAGACCCGCCGTCACGTATTACTAATGAAACGGTTGCAGAACACCGCGAGAAAGTGCTTGCGGGTGGCCGGAAGTTTAAGTACCCAGTTCAGTACCAGCGCCACAAGCTGGTTATAAACACCGTCATTATTGCCGTTGGTGCAATTGTATTACTGTCAATCCTCGGCTGGTATCTGCTGTATGTGGCACAAGACACAAGTAAGTTAACGTATCGCATTACGCAACTAATTCCAGTTCGAGTTGCCAGTGTCGATGGCGAGCC
>CAXYYW010000085.1:0-3589 GCA_964293235.1 uncultured bacterium
TGCAGCCGGAATGGCCATTTCGCTCAAAGGGCAAGTCGATGGCAGCGTGACGCTTGCAGGCATGAATATTTCAACCGACTCTGCTTCAAAAATTGGTCGTGATGTGACGATTATGGCAAATACGACTGATCTTTCTGGGAACATAGGGAGGGATGCGGTGCTTGCGGGAACGTCAGTCTCACTGAATGGCCCGATTGGCCGAGATGTGAGGATTGAGGCAAATTCAGTAGCTGTTTCAGATGTGAAAATTGGTGGCACATTAACGTACGCGAGCGACAATGAAGCCAGTATCTCATCGGGCGCAGTTATTGGCGCTATTGAGCACAAAGCTGCAACTCGGCACTCTCAGGTGTCAATTGGGCTGGCAGATGTGATTTTAGGCATGTTTATAGCAGTTGTTGCGTTTGCTGTTCTCGCGGTACTCATTACGCTGATCGCACCACGATATGTCCGTGAAGCAAGTGATATCGCTGGGGCTGGGCAGTTTGGCCTCTACTTCCTCATAGGTCTCGTTGGGCTTGTTGTAGCACCAGTTATCTTGCTCATGATGTTGATAACGGTGGTTGGGGCGTATGCCGCGTTTGTCCTAGGGCTTGCAGTTCTACTTGCGATGTTTATGGGGGGAGTGTTGGTTGCCTACAGGCTCGGTCGGTTTATGCTTGATGCGAAGGCGCGACCATTTGTAACTGTACTCGTTGGTTCGCTCGCGCTTGGCGTGCTCAGTATCATACCGTTCGCCGGTATCCTTGTTGTATTTGTAGCTACGGCAACTGGCTTTGGTATGGTACTTATGAACATTAAGTCTCAGCATGTGGCTGTAGAGTCTGTCTCAACAAAGCCAAAACAGGCAACTAAGCAACAGAAGCGTCAGTAGCAGCTGGTGTCGAGATAATAAGTTGTGTACCTTGGTTTTCGGCTGATTGGATGTTGATATCGCCGCCAGTGTAGCTCATGATGATTTTATCGAGAAAGAGACTAAAGCCAAGACCCTCGTAGTTAAATTCCACGGCCGATGTCGTGCGTGAGAACGGCTTAAATAGCTGGCTGAGTTTTTCGCTGCTTATACCAATTCCATTATCACTGACTTTGACGGTAATCATCTTGCTGCTCGGCTCGACGCCAATTTCTATCGAGCCGCCCTCCTGGTTAAACTTTATAGCGTTATCTATAACCGACTCAAGGACAAAGTTGAAGAGCAGACGGTTTTGGCGGACAAAGGTTGGGGTCGTCGTGTTTGAGACTGTCAGGCGTTTTGCGGATATAGCCGCGTGATAGGTAACTATTAGGTTGTCTATAGCTTCATGTAAGTCGATCGTTTCCATATTTCGGTCAACGCCAGCCTGAACCTGGCTAAGTAGGAGAAACTTCTGAAGTATTGACTCAATTCTGCCGTATCCATCATTGAAGTAAGTAGCCGATGGTGTGTTCTCGAGCACGGTGCGCTTTGCGTTTATGCGATCAAGCGCCTCCTTGAGAGTCATAGTTGTCTGGGAAATAAAGTTATTACGGACCTCATCAATAGTTTTCTCATGCTCAATTAGCTGCTGTTGCTCGACATGCAGCTTTCGTTTAATGTGCAGATTGCGTACACCAAGATACAAAATAACAAAAGCAGCAGTTGCAACCAGAAATTGAAAGAAAGTATTGGTCGGTCCTATCTCCTTATCGCCAACCAGGGCGAAAAAGAAATTAGCAACGAGGGTTAGTAAGACAGAACCGACAATTGGTCCCCAGAACCATCCAGAGTGAAGGACCGATTGTTGGGCTGCGACTGCGGGTGGAGCACTAATGTTCTTTAAAGCTGCATTTGTCTCGATATCGCTAAGTATGCTGCCGATGCTCGTATCGAGGCTAACCAGCTCAATACGAAGCGGCGCAAGCTGTTCGGATGGTAATTCGCCTGATGCAATAATAGTATCAAGGCCCCCCGTCATGAGTGTAAGGGGTGTTCTGAGGTAGTGTGAGGCGAGCGCAACAAAGTTATCCTTTTCTTCGGCTATGCCACGTTCACGCTGCAAAATAAGCGCAATTTGTCGTGCGAACATGGCTTCGCGAATCGACTGCAGAATTGGCACGAGAGCAAGTAGGACAACGACCAAAAATATGTAGTAAGGAATTGTCTGTGCGGTACTTTGCGGTAGTGATTGTAACCATTCACGTGTCTGCTCCGGTACCAAAGCTATGAGCGAATTTGCAATTGGTTGCAATGATTTCGGTAGTCGTTGCACTGAAGAGGGCGTGCCAGTAGTGCTCGGGGTAGTGGGGGTCGTTGGAGCGGTGCTTGGGGTATAGCAAACGTCACCTTCTCGTATCATACCGTTGGGAATCGTCCCTTGGGGCCCCGGGATGTTGGGGCACTCATCTAGCGGTTCAGGAATGGCGTAGCAATTGTTCGATTCGTCCAGGTAGTAGCCATCTGGCACGGCCAGCTGAGAGCCGTCTATATTTGGACATACATCGACTTGCACTGCGGGGGGCGTAGGCTGCACATAGCATTCACCACTGGTTGTTCGGTAGTATCCACTAGGAAGAGTTTCCTGGGTGCCAGCCAGGTTGGTGCAAAGATCAGTTACGACAGGAGGTTCTGGTGGTGGGGTTGGCGTATAGCAGTTTCCATTTCCATCGAGTTGCATGCCGCTTGGGATCGAGGCCTGAACACCAGGGATATTTGGGCATACGTCAGGAGGAGCGTTCGGGTCAATGACCTCCATCTCTAATTGATAGTCAGCCGCGAGACTTGGGGCAGCAAGGCCGATACCACCGATTAACACGGCAAAAACAATAATTATTTTCCAGAGGGGACTGTTTGTTTTACGATGTGTCATACGACGAGTACGTTTACAGGGATTATTGTACGTTAAAACAGCTTATGCTACAAGACTAGCCTTTTGTGGTACTTCTGTCGTACACTAGGATAAGCATGATTGAGGTGAAAGAAGTCCGTAAAGTCTACGGCAAAAAATCGACTGCCTTTACTGCGCTTGACGGTGTGAGTTTTACCGTGCCCGAAGGAGCGAGCGTTGCAATTGTCGGAAAGAGCGGAAGCGGCAAAAGCACGCTTATGCATGTTATGAGTGGGCTCGACAGGGCGACTTCAGGGGAAATACGTATAGGTGGTGAGAATATCCTGACCTTCAAACAAAAAAAGGTCGATGCCTTTCGTTCTGAACAGATGAGCTTCATATTTCAAAGCTTTTTTGTACAAGGCAATGAGTCATGCTACAACAATGTTGCACTTCCCCTGGAAATAGCGCGTGTTCCGCGGCGAATGCGTCGCGACATGGTAGAGAAAGCGCTTGCCGCTGTACAGTTACTTGATAAGAAGCGGTCAAAGGCTAAAGATTTGTCGGGTGGCCAACGACAGCGCCTTGCTATAGCACGTGCAATAGCAAATAATCCGAAGATCCTCTTTGCCGACGAGCCAACTGGGAATCTTGATAGCGTGACTGGCGAGGTTATTGAGCAACTTTTGTTTGCATACAATAAACGCCGGAAGGCAACGCTGATAGTTGTCACGCATGATCACGAGCTTGCGAAGAAATGCGACATGCAGGTGTATATCAAAGACGGTCGAATAGAGAAGATTGAG
>CAXYYW010000086.1:0-3587 GCA_964293235.1 uncultured bacterium
GACTACGGTTGGCAAGTCGGCCGTGCCACTTAAATCACCTGCAAGCTTAACTATTCCTTTCGTAGACGTCGTCGCAGAACCAACTGGTGGCGTGAATGACATTGGCTATCCTCTATTAACGCCTCTAATTGTAACACGCTATCGCTTATGTTGGATTGACATTCTCGGCACCTGAGATCATAAAGCCTGTCGCACCATAGGAGCGTGCCGTCGCAACTGCCGTGCCATCAGGACAAATATGCCCACTCATACGCTGACCATTCGTTCTATACCCTGCAAGAGTGTTCCAGTCTGACAATGGGGCGTTATAGTCCATACCTATAAGCGTCCATTGGTTCACGTAAGCAGACGTGAGAGATGGTACGTCCGACGCATAGAAATAGCCCCATCGCTCATAGCTCCTATTTGCGCATGACGCCGCAAATGAGTTGTTCCCAACGCCATACCCCTTACCAACAAAGCGTTCGTTGCCTCCGTAGGTGTCAAGTATGTTTAGTAGTTCCTCTCGATATGTACTCGCGTATTTCACATCAATAACAAACAGGTGCTCGGTGTACGTATTGAGAATATCTTGAAGCGTCGCATATGGACGGGCTGGCTGCGTCGGATTATTCGTAGCCATACTGCCGAGTATGGTATACCCTTGCACCGTCGCCCATGTCATAGAGGAAGCCACCGGTAGCCCTGACGTGCCGCTTGTCCTATTTATATCGGCATCGTGCAGCCCAAACCACACACCGTCAGATGTACGAGCAAGCGATAGCTCCAGACACCCATAGCTTAAGAGTGCAGACTGTCCATAGGCAAACGCTGACATCTCTGGAAAATCACGACTTCCCCCGCGATGCGCCCAGTAGAACTCATCCTGCGCAAGCATGTGTGCAACATTGCGATACCGCGGTAGCATAGCCCTCATTCCGCTTATCTGTGAAAGAGTACCTCCCGTATCGCCAACCCGGACAGTTACATCACTAAGAACACTTCCTGTATCACCAATCTTCGCCGTAAAATCGGGCACACCAGACCCACTACCTGGGCGCAAAGCAATAGAGAGCGCCACTGGCGATGAAGGAGTACCTGACCACGCAATGTCAGTATCGGTTGAACCAACTGTTGAGGTAGAACCCACCAACTCCCTCGAACCAAGCCACATATACGTACGAGATATGCCCGTGTCACTGCTCGTGTAAATCTCTGCGAGTTGCGTGAAGTTGTCTGGATAGTTTGATGGTATGTGATTATTCGGCGTGGCAAACTCACTAGCGGCAAACTCGAATACGAGAGAGGGATCGTTCGCAGTATAGGAAGGAATCGTCCGACCATTCGTGATACCGTCACCCGATATGGAATTGTAATAGTCAACCCAAGCTGGATCAGCACCTCGCACCAGCACAAGCGAACCTACCATACGGGCAGACGCCCCTATCGTAAACGTATACGATGCCGGTTCGGTTCCAGTAATCTCGTGAACGAAAAACCCCGTAACTCTTGCCGTGCTTGAATTAGCAACAAAAGCTGGGCCAACCCGTATGAAAGCAGCATTTGCCCAGTCCGTTGCCGATGCCGAGGTCTGTCCACGAAGCGCCGCCACTAATAAATCACCCGCTTGATAGCCGCTCGGCACATTAAGTGTTAGTGAAGTTCCGCTCCCCAGAAAAGCAGTCGTGACTGTACCGACAATCTGGGGCGCACTACTCCCGCTAGCGACCACTGGTGTCAACCAAATATGCCCTGCGATACCATTATTTGTCTGCGGGTTTGGATATGTCCATGTCGTATCACCAGAGACCCCAGCAGTTGCAAGTACTTTTGTGGCAGTACTGACAATTTGGTCACCGCCCGAGACCTGATAGAACTCCTTCGTCATGCCGTTGTCGACAGTAATATCATTATCGGTTTCAGACGCAAGAGTACGCTCCATAGAAAGAGAAAGAACGAGCGAGTTATCAACTGTCGTAGTCACGGACGGTGCTATATTTGTTGTGCTAGTCGCGTGTCCATTACGATCCCAGAACGCACCGGCGTAGGCAGCGTCAACCCCGCTATACCAAAGCAATCTGTAATACACGGGATAGCCCGTCCCGTCGAGTGGCCACACGTAACTTGTATCGCCAGCTTCTCGACGCTTCATCCATATACCAGTTTGAAATGCAGTTGTGCCTGTCATCGCGGCATAGGAACGAACAATCGTCCAACCGCTTAAATCCCCTGGTATGTCCGTGTCAACTGGGCCAGAGCCACCGGTAAAGACCAGTATCATCCAGTCGCCAGTCATGCATGATCCGCCTCCGGACCCGCTCCCGCCAGAATTAGGGTCTATCGTAACACTTGCAGCATCCGCCGCTGTAGCACCGTAGCGATAACCACTAAAGATAACTGCCACTTATCATGCCCTCACGACATATAAGGTGCCATATACGGGGCTGGTAACACTTGCGAATGAGTCAACGACCTGAACAGTATTTGCAATCCCGAGGGCAAGTTGCGCAGCCGCTTCGTCAGTTGCTGTCATAACAGCTTGTCCAACTGCCGTTGAGTCACTAATCTGAGTTGCTGTATGCGTATGCGAAACAGCAGCCTTGCCAGCAAGTACTGCTTGTGTTGCAGTTGAAACTGGTTTATTCGCATCCGAAGTGTTATCCACATTCGCAAGGCCAACATCCGATTTTGCAAGTGCGACGTCACCGGTCTGGCCAGCAACCGATGTCACAGGGAACGTCACATTGAGCTGCGTAGCCGGCAGTTTACCACCAGAATCAAGCGTTGCAACGCCGTCTGCAGCGCCCTTCTCGGAAGCGTCTAATTTTTGTGACAATGCCGGAACTGAGGGTGACGAGGCCGTACCGCTCAAATCCCCCGCCAGCTGAATAAGCCCTTTATTGCTCGCGTCTGCATCTACTATTGGGAAAAACGACACGGTGGCCCACTATCTCCTTGTTTTATGCACGATACCATTGAGTACCATTGCTCACATAGTCTTGGCTCGCCCACTGAGTACCAATAGAATCTGAAACAAGATTGTCGATAGTACCTATGATATTGACAGCGTTACCTGATGCATCAATTTTCTTGACAGACACATTGCCGCCTGCGACAGCTGAAGGAAGCGTTATATTCACAGCAGCTGAGGATGCATCGACAAGAACAAAATCGTGATTTACTGCCGTATATGCTGAAGATTTCGATACAACATTTAAAACACCTGGTGCTGTTTGCCACGTCGCATTACCCGATGCATCACTTGTGAGAACATACCCAGAAGTCGGCGATGTTGTGACCTGGAAGGTAGGAACGACAAGCTTCCCAGTCATCGTACTGCCGGCAAGCTTAACCGCCGTAGCATCGTTGACCGCACCCCAAGCAGCAGCCGTACCAGAGGACGCAACCGGTACCTGTCCGGTCGTCGGCGTGCCGGTTATCGCAACTCCATTCACTTTAGCGACAGTTGGCGAAGCACCAGTGCCAGCAAGATCACCTGTAAGCGTCACCGTACCTGTTGTGGTGGTCGTCGCAACGGAAGTTGTTGCTGGCGTCGCCCACTTGACGCCGAGCGTCTGTGTGGAATCAGCGGTTAGAACTTGAGCATC
>CAXYYW010000087.1:0-3581 GCA_964293235.1 uncultured bacterium
CGCGAGAGTTGCTGCGGGGTTTAACGAAACGCTAGATAGGTCATATAGGGCTGCATATACAAAGTGGCTCAAAGGCCATCATGAGGAAGTTGGAGTTGACGCGCACGCGGATGCAACCGTAGTGATTACTCACAACGAAGAGGATGTAAGCCCGCTTGAATTGACAAGGGCAGATGTTGAGGAGGCGGCATAGATGGCATACGAAGGAACGAAACTACACGACTTTGAGCCGCGAAGTGACGCGGTGAAGGAACTTGAGATACTAGACGTTGAGGTTGGCACGGGCGAGGAAGTGAAGCCTGGCGCGACGATAACGGCGCACTATACAGGGGCGCTCGTGAAAAATGGCATCATATTTCAAAGCAGTTTTGACTTCGGGAATCCTATAACCTTCGGACTTAACCAAGTCATAGCGGGCTGGACACATGGCGTGCCGGGTATGAAAGTGGGCGGGACGCGCCGGCTTGTCATACCGGCTGAGCAGGCCTATGGCTCAAGCAGCCCAGCAAAGAACATCCCAGCAAACAGCGACCTCGTATTTGATATAGATTTGGTTGCAATACCAAATAACGGCTAATCTTTATAATGTTTGCGTCCTGAAGTGTCGACGATACTGATATATTTCTCGTATAGTTTGCTAATGTTCAAGCCGTGGTTAGAGGTGCTACGTGGGTCAACTAAAACGACGTGGCCATGTTTTCCCCGAATGACGCGCAAGAGGAACGGCCCCGGGCTCTGGGCGCTAAGTCTGTACTGGACTATATCGCCAAAGTGGATTACTTTGCCACCGCGATCTTTGAATTCAGTTTCCATAGCTTCATTGTAGCGCAATTTTCCATAACAAAGAGAACGCCCCTTCCGGGGCGCCTCGTTAAGGGGGCGGGGGAAGGGGCTTGTTCAGCCCTGGCTTAGTTGTTCTCGGATTGCAGTACACAACCGGCTGAAATCTTCCCTGGAAGCGTCGCCGACCTTATGCCTTGGGTGAGCGAGGAAGGCCTCGCTATTTTCGACAAGGTTGCGAGCCGAGAACCGCATGGTGTCGTTGTGCCTCGTCCAGTGGTGGAGTGGTGGCTCGGGCCACGACTTTTGCTGGCGCAGGCAGAGCGGGCATTCGGGTTTGAACACGGTATGGTGCACGTCACACAGACGGTTCCAGAGGTGTCCGGCCCGATGTTTGGCGCGGAGCGGTTGGTCTTCGAACTGCTTGTTGAGCAGGGCTAAGACATACGCTTTATCGACGACAAAGTCGCCGGGGGCAAGCTGCATGAGAACTCCTCAATGTGCGAAAGGACTGACAGTATATTATAGCACAAAAAGTAGTCGTATGTCAATTTCAGAGAGGAAAATAAGAGCGGAGTAGTACAATATTAGGAAGATATGAAACGTGTACTCGTAGTGGGCTGTCCGGCGTCTGGCAAGACAACGTTTTCTTGTCTACTCGCTGAAAAGACAGGGCTTCCTCTGGTGCATTTGGACTACTACTATCACCAGAAAAAATACAATTACTATGACAATAAAGAAGCGTGGAAAAAGCGCGTCATATCGTTGATAGAGGGCGAAGCGTGGATAATCGACGGCAATTACGGGTCAACATTTCCGGAACGATTTGCCGCGGCCGACACGGTGATATTCTTTGACTTGCCCCGGCGCGTTGTTATGTACCGCTTGTTTAAGCGTCGTTTACAGTATATGAGAACCACACGCAAAGACATGCCAAGCGATTGGCATGAGAAGATAGACTGGAATTTTCTAGTGCTCGTCTGGCGTTTCAATAAGGATAGACGCTACAAAATTATCAACGCAATAGCTGCAAATCCTGGTAAAAAAGTTGTTACGTTCCAAACTTCTCAGGAGGCGACGAGGTACTTGGAAGGAGTACAATAAGTCCATGCCTGATTCACTTTTTCGCATCTCGCTCAAAGCATACATAGAGAACGACAAGGGCGAGGTGCTTGTCACGAAAGAACATGGTCGCGATAGGTTTGATATGCCCGGAGGCGGCTTGGAGCTTGGTGAAGATATAAAAACTGCGCTGAGCCGTGAGCTTGAGGAAGAGGTTGGATATACGGGTGATTTCACCTATGAGGTGATAAGCATTGAAGAGCCTCATGCACTTCTGCGTGGCATATGGCAGGTGAGGGCGGTGTTTAAAGTCACTCCTGAAACATTTGATTTTACTGTTGGTAAGGAGAGTGATGAGGTGAAATTTGTTGACCCGAATGAGTTTGAGTCAAGTGACGCGGGGGCGGAGCGACTGGTCTGCTATTACTGGCGAAAGACCCGAGGCGATAATTCCTACAATCCGAATATGCCAGAGAGTGAAATGAAAAGGGGCATGTAATATGGTGACACATCCGCGTGACAGACAACATTTTAACGCAGCTGTTTTTATAGCACTCCGAAATGATAAGGGGGAGTACTTGCTGCAGTTGCGTCAAAATACCTCGTTTATGAATGGATATTGGGATTTTTCAGCCGGTGGGCATTTAGAAAAAGGCGAAACACTTCAGGAGTGCGCCGTCCGCGAAGCAGAGGAAGAGGCAGGGGTTACAATACAGCCCGAGGGCCTCAAGTTGATACGCGTACTGCAGTACGATGTTGGAGATCCGGAGTATCCGTACATAGATTTCATGTTTTTGTGTGACAAGTTTTCGGGCGAACCCGCAACAAATGAGCCGCATGAAGTGAGTGAACTTAAGTGGTTCAAGCCTGGTGATTTCCCGAAAAAATGCACGCTAGCCGTTAGGATGTTTGAGCAGTCTGATTTCTCGGAAGAGCTTGAACTTATGTTCATCGATGCTGACGAACATGAACGAATAGTAGGGGAGAAACCTAGAATCGAGATTTAAGCGGCCCTGTGGTTGCTGAAATTACCGTGGATGACAGTAGCCCCTTGATCTTCTTCTTGGCTGTCTTCGTCCTTGAACATGCCCAGGATGGTGGCGTCCTCTTCACCCCAGTGTTGTTCCAGGGCTTCTCTGCCTAATCTGATAGCCTCTTCCTGTTCGCGCTCAGCTTCCTTTTCGGCGATATCTTTGCGGTGCACGAAATCTTCATAAAATTTCTTATCGGTCTCGTCAGTATACAATTTGCCTTTGACAATAAGCCCAGCGTAACTACTCGCTACGTCATCATTTATCTCTCGAAGCATCTCAAAGACTTGGCGAGGCGAGAGCCGGAGATTGTCCGTGTTTTCGAGACGGTCATCGGACGTCGCGATATCGTACGCGGTGTTATAGAGGTGCCCTAATTCATTGGCGTCCGCCGAGGTGAAGGTATCCTCTGGCGTATTTTGGGGGCCAAACGGTTCAATACTGGTGGGGCGTTCGAGAGTCAAAGTCATATCTGTTTTCTCGGTTACCTGCCCCCGTTTTAACATGGGTGCACCTTAGTGTCAACCTAAAGCCATAAGAAAATTGAACCAATTTGACTTTATATGATGCTTACGGTTATGCTGAAGGTACTATAGATTACTTAGTCATAGGGGGTAGCATATGACACGGAAACTACTATCAACCCTAAGTGTGCTTGCAGCGGCAGTGGTGCTGAGACCATCTGTGGCGTTCGCTCAGTCAGCGAGA
>CAXYYW010000088.1:0-3561 GCA_964293235.1 uncultured bacterium
TGCTGTCTGGCTTGACCCTGACCACACGACTCCATACCAGTTCTACCAGTTTTGGTTAAATGTCGACGACGAGATGGCGAAAGATCTCATAAAGATTTACACCATGCTCGACAAGGAGACGGTCGAAGCGCTTATAGCCGATCATGACGCGAATCCGAGCGAACGAGTCCTTCAGAAGCGGCTTGCCGTAGAAGTAACCGAGCTCGTCCATGGTCGCGAGCGTCGTGAATCGGTTGAACGTGTAACAAGCGTGCTTTTCGGAGGCCATAGCATTTCAGAATTGAACGATGATGATCTCAATGCGCTTTCTCGTGAAATACCAACAGTTTCGCAAGGTATGAGTACCGTTGAAGTGTTAGTTGAGGCCGGCGTGGTCTCGAGCAACGGCGAAGCACGTCGACTTATGGCTGGTGGGGGTGTTAGCGTTAACGGCGAGAAGCTGACAGATGACCGCGAAATTCACGAAACAAGCCTGTTAAGAAAAGGCAAAAACAGCTTCGTGCTCGTGAGGTAACCATGGGCTCATCACCATCGCTTCGTGCTGTCGAGAGGGTGGTTGGCCAACTTGAACCGCACTTGCCTGGTGCGATTGTTCGTGCAAGGGGCACGAGTGGTCTCTCTGCTGAGCTTGTCGGCCCTGAATTAGCACTTACCCTGCAGGTGTGCGGCATCGCAACAGAACTATCTACAAGAGCGCTCAGTATGGTTGGCCTACCTGCACGAAAGCTCTATAGACCACTACCGGGTGAGTTAGACCTAGGTACGGGACATGACATAGTGCAAATTGGTGGCGCCGTAGTTGACTTGAATCCTTTAAGTTTTACACAGCTTGTGAGCCTGAGGCCATATGAGGCCCTACACAGCCCAGCCCTTCGTGCACTATATCCCTTGCGAGGTATGACAGCAGTCTTTAACGTGTCAGATGCTAACGAGGTGGGGGTCCAGTTTGCGCGCTACCTACACAAAATAGAGCCGAAAGTGCGTCGTGAGCTAGGGGCACGTGGACTACGGGACAACGACTATGGTCTTGACAGAGATATCAATGGAAAATTCTTCGGTGTTCGCGACGAGGCTGCGTATAGAAGAGCTGTTGCCGATATGTGGGACTTAAACATGTATTCGCCTGCTCCTCCAATGCACCGGGATGAGGACTCGGAGAGAGTTATAAGCGAAGCTGCCGAATGGTTGGTATTCAAAATGCAACAAGGAGTTCGTAGTGCAGCTTGACGCATCTTTGAAGGATATTAAGGGTGTTGGGCCGAAGACGGCGGAGCAGTTTGCAGCCGCGGGGCTTCGCACTGTTCGCGAACTCATATATTTCTTCCCTAGGACGTATGAGGACTTTTCACATCTGACGGCGATTGCGGTTATTCGACCTGGCAATGTCACGCTCAGAGGCAAATTTGAAGATATTCGTACGAGGCGCGTACGGCGTAGCATGACTGTAACTGAGGCGACGCTTGCGGACGCGACTGGAAAGGTTGCCTGCGTGTGGTTCAATCAGAGTTACCGTGTACAGCAAATATCGACGGATAAAGAATTTCTTGTTTCGGGCGAGTTTGGGTTACAAAGAAACAAATACCAAGTGGTTAGCCCAAGTGTTGAGGTGGTTGACGGTGACAATATAAGCGTTGGGCGTATAGTACCGGTGTACAGGCAGGTTGCCGGGCTGAAAACACAACTCGTTCGCAAGATTCTCGTGGAGCTAAAACCGTACATTCTAGCCCTCGACGAAACGCTTCCTGCTGAAATTGTTGCGAAAGAGAAGCTCATGAGCCATGCGGACGCCGTGTACGCGCTTCACTTCCCAGGAGAGGCTGCCGAGCTTGAACGAGCAAAAGAGCGGCTCGGATTTGAAGAGCTGCTCGCACTGGTCACGGCGAGCCTTATGAACCGGGCTGATAACGATGCGCTTGAAAGTCACCAGATTGTATTCAACACGAAAGACGCGCAAGATTTTGTTGGTCGGTTGCCATTTTCACTGACAAACGCTCAGCGTGTGGCCGCATGGGAAGCTATTCAAAATCTAAGTGACGACAAGCCTATGAATCGTCTCCTTCAAGGTGATGTTGGTTCTGGCAAAACGGTCGTGGCCGGGCTCATAGCCTATATAGCGGCGCGTGCGGGCTTTCAGGCGGCATTTATGGCTCCGACCGAGCTTTTAGCCAGCCAGCATGCAGAAACGCTTCAGGCGTTGCTTGCGCCATTTGAGGTGAGTGTCGCATTGCTTACTGGCTCTGTGAAGGCTAAGGCTCGTAAAACGCTCTACGAAAATATTGCAAATGGCACAGTTGAAGTTGTTGTTGGCACACACGCGCTCATACAAGACACGGTCCAGTTTCATAACCTCGGTTTCGTCGTTATAGACGAACAGCACAGGTTTGGTGTTGAGCAGCGCCAGAAATTACTTGCAAAGGCCAGCGCCGCCGGCAACGGCGCTGTGCGGCGGCTTCAGGGGGAGGGCGAGTCTTTGGAATTGACTTCCAAAGACAAAGCAGAGGGGCGTGCCCCTCGTAGGCCGATAATGCCGCACTTGCTCGCGATGACTGCAACGCCGATTCCAAGAAGTCTGCAACTAACCATTTACGGTGAACTTGATATCTCTATCCTGGGCGAAAAACCAGCGAACCGTCTACCTATAAAAACAGAGATAATTTCACCGAACTCCCGTGCGCAAATGTATGAAAAAGTAGAAGCTGAAATAGAAGCAGGGCATCAGGTCTATGTCATTTGTCCACGTATAGAAGAAGGGGTAGACGAACAAAAGAGCGTCGAAGCAGAGATAAAGCGCCTTAGACAAGGGCCGTTTCGGCACAGGCAGATTGGGCTCCTGCATGGCAAATTGACTCCCGCGGACAAACGGGCGGCCATGCTGGAATTTGCAAGCGGGAAAACAGATATTTTGGTCAGCACAACCGTGGTTGAGGTAGGTGTGGATGTGCCAAATGCGACAGTTATCGTTATAGAAGGCGCGGATACATTCGGTCTTGCGCAGCTTCACCAGCTCCGTGGCCGCGTCGGACGAAGCGAGCTGCAAAGTTATTGCTACTTGGTCCCAAGTACGAGTCAGCGGCCATCACGGCGTCTGCGTGAGCTAGAGAAGTCGAATGATGGCTTTTACCTTGCGGAAAAGGACCTTGAACTTCGTGGTCCAGGTGAAATCTATGGCCGTGCCCAACACGGGGACCTCAACCTACAAATGGCGAATATAGGCGATACGAGGCTAACAAAACGTGTTAGAGCTGCGGCCGAGTGGCTTATCGCGCATCAGGCACAACTTGCCGACTACCCAGCCCTTGTAGAAGAAATTAGCCGTTATCGCCGCCTTACGACGTTAAATTAGGGTATACTAACTCCAGTATGTATTCATTTGGTCCTCTCCCGAAGGTCGGCAAATCCGGGCGTATTATAGGTGCGCATCAGAAAATTGACCGTGTTGCCAGGCGGCATTTTGAGCAGTATATTTCACGCGGTGTAAAATTTCCCGATATTGACAGCATTCTTCACTTTGAAGGCATAAATGGCCCGGACGGCATAAAGCTCAAAAGCCCAGGGGTGGAT
>CAXYYW010000089.1:0-3514 GCA_964293235.1 uncultured bacterium
AGTGCTCAAGCTGTATAACACCCTGACGCGCTCAACTGATGATTTCGTGCCGCAAACCGAGGGGAAAGTGAGCCTGTATACCTGCGGGCCGACCGTCTATAGTGAGCCGCACATAGGAAACTGGGTGGCGTATATCCGCTGGGACACGCTTGTTCGAACACTCCGCGAAAATGGCTACGATGTGACGCGCGTCATGAACATCACAGATGTCGGGCACCTGACAAGCGACGCCGACGAAGGTGAAGACAAAATGGAGAAAGGTGCGAAGCGCGAAGGCATTACTGCCTGGGAAGTCGCGGAACGCTACACGAACCGGTTTCTTGAAGGCATGACAGCACTCAACCTATTGCCGCCAGAAGAACTCTGCAAGGCGACTGACCACATAAATGAGCAGATCGCACTTATCCAGATTCTCGAAGAGAAGGGCTTTACATATAAAACAAGTGACGGAATTTATTACGATACAAGCAAGTTTCCATCCTATGCAGACTTCGCACGACTGAACCTCGAAGCGCTCCAGGAAGGCGCGCGCGTTGAAGTGAACGAAGAGAAAAAGAACCCGACCGACTTCGCGCTCTGGAAATTCAGCCCCAAAGACAAGCAGCGCGATATGGAATGGGATAGTCCGTGGGGCAAGGGATTCCCTGGTTGGCACATAGAATGCTCCGCGATGGCCATGAAATATCTCGGTGAGACGCTCGACATCCACACCGGCGGTATAGACCACATACCTGTGCACCACACGAATGAAATCGCCCAGAGTGAGGGCGCAACAGGCAAGCGTTTCTCAAATTACTGGGTTCACTGCGCGCATCTCTTGTCAAACGGAACAAAACTCTCAAAGAGCCTCGAAAACAGCTACACATTGACAGATTTAACAGAAAAGGGCTTTAGTGCCCTAGACTTTCGCATGTTTATATTGCAAAGTCACTACCGAACAGAGACAAATTTCACGTTTGATAACCTGGAAGCAGCCCACAACCGACTCGAACGCTGGCGCGCGGTGGCTGCACTTCGTTGGCAAACGCACGACACGATAATAGACGACGATGACAAAGATTCAGCCGGGCGCGTCAACGGCATAGTCCTCGCAGCCCCACACGCGGCGCTCGAGGCCTTAAATGACGATCTGAACACGCCTGCAGCCCTCGTGGCCATAGAACAGGCCCTGGACGCCATAGAGATAGCTCCGCCAAGGCGGATCCAGCACAGCGCACTCTCTGAACTTGTGACCTGGATTGACGATGTGCTTGGTCTAAAACTTGCCGAAGCAACGCCGGATATAAATGAGGAGCAAAAGCAGCTTATACTTGAACGCGAACGAGCTCGTGAAAAGAAGGATTGGAAAGAATCGGACAGACTTCGCGACACACTTGCCGCTGAAGGCGTCTACCTCAAAGACACGTCCGAAGGCGTTATTTGGAATAAACTCTAAGCTTGTTTTTCTTTTGCAGCGCGTTTTATAAGTTTCACGATACCTTTTGGTTCTCTTTTTTCGCGCTGTGATTTTCGGTATTCAAGATAGTCCATAAGTAAAATGCGCACGCAACCGGCTATGGGTATGGAGATAAGGCCACCTATAAGTCCAAACACGCTTGTACCTATGACCAGCGCCATAAGTATCCAAAGCACTGAGAGCTCGACATTCTTGGACTGAATGTGCGGTGCTATGACATTGTTTTCAATCTGCTGATACACGAGATAGATTAGTACGAAAAGGAGTGCCGCAGTCGTTGAATTAAGCAGAAGTATTAGCCCCGTAAGTATGGTTGCAAGCGGTGCACCAACCATAGGTATAAGTTCAAGGATAAACACGATAACGGCAAGCGGCAACGCAAGATTTGTCGGAATGCCAAGGTTCGGGAACAAGCTCATAACAAATACCGTCAGAAAAACGAAACTGCCACCTATAGCCGCAACCGATATCTGCCCATTTACAAATCCCGTCACGACACGGTACATCTTCTCTATGGAATTTTTATGCAGTCGTAATTTGTCCGGATCCTCGTAAAGATCCCATATTGCGCGCATCCACATGGGCCCTTCTATAAGCATGAAAAAGCCGAGTACGAGGACAAAGAACAAGTTCACGAGCCAGCCAAATGCACCGGTCACAATACCAACGAGCAGGGCTCCGAGCTGGGTTGAGAGCGCAGAAGCCTGGTCCTTTACTGTGGTAATCGCTTCATCAACGGCTGACTGGAGGTTATAGTGCTTCACAAAATCATCAAATGCTGGCTTTTGCGACGTCGCCTTGTCGACTAGGGAAGGAACGGAGTCCGCAAATTTCGCCGTTTGCTCTATGATGGGCGGCACGACCAGGAATAGCAAGCCACCAAGAAGTGACACAACTATAAGATACGCTATGGCTGTTGCGCCAACGCGGCTTTTTCCAGGAAGCTTCCTTGCAAGCGCAGTGACGGGCGGGTTAAGCGCCAGCGCCAGAAACAATGCGATACCTATAGTAATGAGCGCGCTCATCGCTAAGTTAATTGCCCCCAGCACAAGAACAAACCCAACTACAACAAGCAAAAAGCGAACGAATGTCTGCGTCTCTACCTCAATCTTCACCTTCATATACCGTTAGTATGGGACAGATGCAGGAAAAACTCAAGTTTAGAGCGTCGTGAGAGCACCAATAAACACGAGTGTCAGTACTGACACGACAGCTGTCATAACAAGCACGCGGCCCGGTTCGAAGCGTACATCCTTTTTAGCGCTCGTCTTTTTGTGTTGTTTCGCCATAGCCATACTATAGCACATAACTCTTATGCTATAGTAACTACATGTTTGAAGATTTGAAAAAGATTGTTAAGGGCGATGTTGATATGTCTGACGACGCGCTCGAAGCCTACTCGCACGACGCAAGTTTGTTCGAACTGCATCCCACCGCTGTGCTACATCCGAAAGACAGCAAGGATGTTCAAGCCACTGTCAAATATGTAAACGAGCACAAAAAGGACATGCCCGACCTGTCCATTACGCCACGTTCTGCTGGCACAGATATGTCGGGTGGCGCCATAAACACGTCACTTATCCTCGACATGACGTCACACTTCAATGAAATCTTGCATCTTTCGAGCACAAAAGCACGCGTACAACCTGGCGTGTTTTTTCGTGATTTTGACGTAAAGACCATAGAAAAAGATGCCCTCATGCCAAGCTACCCAGCCAGCCGCGACCTCGCGACTGTTGGTGGTATGGCGAGCAACAATTCTGGCGGCGAAAAGAGCCTTCGCTATGGTAAAACAGCTAATTATGTCACCGAGCTCAAAGTTGTACTTTCAGACGGCAATGAATACACCATCAGGCCATTGAAAAAAGACGAGCTAGTCCGAAAAATGAGCCAAGGCGACTTTGAGGGGAATCTTTACAAAGAGACGTTTGAGCTGCTTGAAGCGCACTATGACGAAATACAGGCGGCGAAGCCCCATGTCAGCAAAGATTCGACGGGCTATCACTTATGGGACGTCTGGAACCGTGAAACCGGTATATTCGTCCTCACAAAACTATT
>CAXYYW010000090.1:0-3498 GCA_964293235.1 uncultured bacterium
CAGCTTTCAGGCAGAGGCATCTCGATATACATTGGTCAGAGTGGTGCAGATATTGCTGCGTTTCACGAACAGTCACCTATAGACTGGTTCGTTTACAGTGCCTCCATCCCTGAAAATAACCCCGAAAGACAGTTTGCCCGTGAGCATGGTATACGAGAAAGCAAGCGCGACGAGCTCCTTGCGCACATCATACGGGAGCATGGACTTCAGATGATTGCCGTTGCCGGTACACATGGCAAAACTTCGACTACCAGCATGCTTGTCTGGTGCTTTAAAGAACTTGGTTTGCCTCTCAGCTATTCCGTCGGCACGACGCTTCAGTTCGGCCCAAGCGGCGTCTACGACAAAGAGAGTGCGTATTTTGTCTACGAGTGCGATGAGTACGACCGAAACTTTTTGCACTTTGAACCGGCTTTGTCAGTCATACCGGCACTTGATTATGATCATCCAGATACATACAAAAATGAACACGTGTACAAAGATGCATTTTTACAGTTCATGGGGCAGTCTGGCTATACGCTTCTTTGGGAAAAAGACCGCCGCTACCTTGCGACGCCGGATATTGAAGCGAGCTTTGAGGCGTACGATGAATTTATGGATCTCTCCCGCTTCCACCTCGCTGGCGACCACGTGCGGCACAATGCATTCCTTGTTTTGCGCGCTATGACGCGGCTATTTCCCGACGTAGCCGAAGAAAAAATCGTCAATGCCCTTAACAATTACCCAGGATCTAGCAGACGATTTGAGAAACTTGCTGATAATCTCTACAGCGACTACGGGCACCATCCGGCCGAAATCGCGGCAACACTACAGCTCGCCCGTGAGCTGTCCGCCCATGTGGTGCTCGTCTACCAACCGCATCAGAACGTTCGCCAGCACGAAATAAAAGACCAGTACGGGAACTGCATGGAGCTCGCTGAAGAAGTCTATTGGCTCCCAACATACTTAAGCCGTGAAGACCCAGAACTAGCAGTTCTAACACCAGAGGAATTGATTCAAAATCTTCGGAACGTTCGGCAAGTACACGTGGCGAAAATGAATGATGAGCTATGGCAGACTATCAAAGCAGCCCGCTCAGAAGGCAAACTCGTCCTCATCATGGGCGCTGGTGATATCGACCAATGGGTACGAGAACAGCTACACCCTAGCGTACCTTAGCAACAACGCAGCAGATAGACAGCTCTTGTCGAGTCCATTTCCGCTCATAGCTTGTCATGACTTTGAAATCTTCAGAAAAATCTGAATCGTGTAAATCATAGGTGAGCTGAGTAAGGCACCAGCCGCTCGAAACAAGCTGCTCAAGAGACCAATCAAATAATTCATGACTATCTGTCTTCATAAGCAATCGTGCATTTTTACTCATATGTGCATTTTTGTATATATCTAAGAATTTTGGGTAAGTGAGGCGACGCTTTGCATCGCGTTTCTTCGGAAACGGGTCGGAAAACGTGAGCCATATATCCTGAACTGTGCCCGGCTTCACCACTTCAAGCAGCTGGTCCGCCCTGGCGCGAACGAAAAAGATATTGGCAAGACCTCGCTCTAAAGCGACTCGAGCACCCTTTTGCAGCCTGTCAGCCTTCACATCAAGCGCGATAAATATCTGCTCAGTATGCCGCGTAGCAAGTTCCACAAGAAATAGTGCTGTACCGGCACCTATCTCAACAACAAGATTCTTTTCAGCTCGGGGCTCCCACTCGTCCAGTTCAAAGCAGTTGTCGGCATTGTGAAACAGCGCAAAACGGTACTTCTTACGTTTGCGAGTGATGATAAAATCCTTTGGGTTGAGAGTGTCTGGCATACCTACTCGTTCGGGCCGATTTTCAAGCTGTCGCTACTAAGCGCGTCGCTATCAAATTTGCCAAGCGCGTCAAGCGCAGCACGGTTCTTTGAGTATAGAGACTGGAAATCCGAAATTGCCTGCACATCGAGTTCTCCGGAAGAGTCGAATTTCTGGAGAGCTTCTTCGTCCGTTGAAGAACGGATCCCTTCACGGTTCGGCAGACTTACATCAAGCCGTGATACATCGTCGAGATCATACAGCTTAAGACTAACGAAGGTCATGACAAGTGCAACGATAATCGCGAAGGTTAGGGCGAGAATAATTTGTCGCTCAACGATATACTCCCTCACGCGCTGGAATGTGTTCATTCAGCTTTCTCCAGGTTCTGTTTTACATCGTTAACGCCTGTTTGGTATTTGTCGAGCAATGCATCAAATTCTTTAACCCGGCCACTCAGGCTGGTCCTTTTCTCACGAAGCGTGCTCAGCTGGTCATTGAACGTCGTCGGCTGCGCTTTGCAATCCATTTTTGAAAGTGACGCTATGGCGTTATCGTACTCTATGTATTCTGCGCGGAAGGAGTCCCACGTTTTCTGATAATCGCTCGCTATCGTGATAAGTTCTGGTGCATTTAGCTTATTTTCAGCAACTCGGCTATTGAAGCTTGCCATTAACTGAAGGATGGCTTCGTATCGATATCCACGATTGATGCGCGTCAACCTATCGGACTCTTGGACATGCTGCAAGACTATCTGAGCATCAACACAATTCGTGCGAATTGCCTCGAGCTCGGCGTCGGACAGAGAGCCCTCGGCGCGAACAAACGGCACAGCCACCAGCACCAGCGCGATTGCCAAAAATGGAACTAACTTTTTCATATCCGCCTTACAGTATGGTACATCTTATGACAGAGGTCAACTCACTTATGCGGCGTCGGCGAACTGGCTATTGTAGAGAGACGCGTAGAAGCCAGCTTGTGCCATAAGCGAGTGATGGTCGCCTTGCTCGATAACATTGCCGTCTTTCATGACAAGTATGAGGTCCGCGTCACGGATAGTCGAAAGACGGTGCGCAATAACGAAGCTTGTCTTGTTCTTCATGAGGTTGTCCATGGCCTTTTGTATGAGCACCTCAGTGCGCGTATCGACTGAGCTGGTCGCTTCGTCGAGTATGAGCATGGGCGTCTTTGCAAGCATAGCGCGGGCTATAGTTAGCAGCTGTTTCTCGCCCTGCGATATGTTGTTTGCTTCTTCGTTGAGCTCCATATCGTAGCCGCCTGGCAGAGAGTGCACGAAGTGGTCAACGTGTGCTTCCTGCGCTGTGTGAATCATCTGTTCTTCCGTCGCGTCCGGTGCGCCGTAGGTGATGTTTTCGCGAATCGTGCCGCTAAATAGCCAGGTATCCTGCAACACCATGCCAAACAGCTTGCGCACGTCAGATCGTTTCATGTCTTTGATATTCACGCCGTCGATACTGATGGAACCGCTGTTTACTTCATAGAACCGCATGAGCAGGTTCACGAGCGTCGTCTTGCCAGCGCCCGTTGGGCCAACTATGGCTATGCGGTGCCCAGGCTCAATAGTTGCCGACAAACCTTTGATGACTGGCTTCTTCGGGTCGTAACCAAAGACAACGTTGTCGAAGACAACCCGGCCGGTGACATCTGGCAAACTGACCGGCTCAGCCGCTTCGGCGATCTGTTCCGGCTCGTCGAGG
>CAXYYW010000091.1:0-3370 GCA_964293235.1 uncultured bacterium
ACAATGTTGAATCAGCCCTAATAACAACAGGTCTCTAAACTACCGCGCACTGTATCTACCAGCCGAACTGCTCGTTATAGATTCGCTTGTTGCTCACGCCGCTTGAGCTGAGTAGTTCTTTCATAGCGTCCATCATGACTGGCGGCCCACAGAGGTAAAACGAATATTTTGATAAGTCACCAAGGGACTTTTGCAGCAGCTCCGCGGTAATATACCCTGACTGCTCACCAGACACTAGCTGCGACCATTCCTGGCTGTAGACACTCACAAGCCGATTACCAAGGTACGGTTTCAGTTCGGGGATAAACACAGCAGAGTTCCTCGTGCGATTCGCAGCAAAAAGCCACTGTTCGCGTTTGTCCTTACCAGCGATTATTTGATCGACAAATGGCGTAATGCCTATGCCACCACTAATAAAGACGCTCGGACGGGAATCTGTTTCGTATTGCGCCATGAACTCACCGTATGGGCCTCCAACGTACACTAAATTTCCGGTTTCAAGCTGGCTCATGACATTCGTGTATTCTCCAGAAACGCGATAGCCAACAGCTAAGGTATTCGTCTGGGAGTTGTATTGAAGCACTGAGAAGGGGTGATCTTCACTAATATAACCGAGTTTAATGTACACATATTGACCACGCTTCGGGCTGATATGCATTTCAGACGTCGGCTTCAGGTTTAGAACATAGTCTGTATCTGTTACTTGCGTGTGGCTGACTACTTCATAGGTGAGCTTGTCGAGGTTCAAAATGCCGCGCAGGCGCGCAACGCTCACCAAAACAAAGGTAAGAACCAGCGTGAAAAAGTATGTTTTCACGGCTGTTGAGCTCATATAGTGCGAACCGACATCGGGAACGTGCAGGATAGCAAATGGGACACAGATATATGCCAGGTAGTGAAGGTACTTCCACGGGCGGAAGCCAATCTTACCTCGAATAATTGCCGAAACAAACCATGTTATGAGTAGAATCCAAATAGAAATGCGTCCTAGAGTGACGTGACGCTCATACTCCGTGCTCAGGTTGGGTATAACAGAGTAGAGTGATGACTCTCCGAAACTAATAATGACAAAGAGCGGATGAGCAAAAATAGCGAGAACACCGTACTTGCCAATCCATTTATGTATGGAGAGCACGGGCGCGAGGTCTTTGAAGACAATTCCCATGATGCTCTTCGCCCCAAGTATATACATCCAGAGTAGTAAGACTATGCCAACGTAGCCAAGGCTATCGGCAAGCCACAGACTAAAAGTGCTGAGCGTGAGGGTGCTCGGCCAAGAAATAAGCAGGAACGGAGGTATAAGCGTCAAAATGACGGCGACTATGAGCAGGGCGCGTTTTGATTTCTCATTCATTGTTCTTAAGTATATAGTACCAAGTCTGAGTCTCTGCTGAGGATTGCCCTAAATAGAAACGGGGACCCTTGTGACGGGGTCCCCGCTCTCATCTCAGCCGAGGAACTTCACGACGAATGCGACGAGCGTCAGCGCCGTGAGAAGGGCCAGGAACCTGTCGAAGCATCCGCCATGGCCGAGCCACAGCTTGGCGAGAACTCCTGGTGCCGAATCTTTTACTCCCATGGAGCGCTTGATAGCACTCCCGAGCATATCGCCCAGGATTGCACCGAGTGCCGCCAAGAGGGAAATCATCGGCCACAGCCACCAGTGGCTGTCGTGATGCGTCCAGCTCCAGACCGCGTAGAGAATTCCAAGGTGCAGCGTTCCCAGCGCGCCTCCCAAGGTTCCTTCCCAGGTTTTACTGGGCGAGTACTTCCAGAATTGCGCGCTGATGTACTGTCTGCCGAGGAGCTTCCCGAACACGTATGCCAACACGTCATTGACGTACGTGGCGTAGACGGTCACTACCAGGGCTGTGTGTGTGACTTCGTAAAGCGCTAGAGCCGAAAAAGCACCGAGCGCGTACACGATTACGAATGGAGGAAACAGCCTGGCAAAGCGCCGGAGGCTATAGTACTCCGCACTGGGCTCCGCGCGGAACCCAAGCGTGAAGTATTCCATACCAACCCCAATTGCGACCACGAAGACAGCCCAACACCACAGACTGTCGCCAAACAGCGCTATGGTAGTCACGACAAGTAAAAAGACCGAAAAGAGAGCGCGTCCGCGCGCATCACTAATCGGCCGAGACCGTGTTTCCACGGCGCACCCCCTTTCATGAGGCGAGAACGGTAGCGTAATCGTATCAGATGAAGTGAATTTTCCAAAGCATAGACGCTTTTAGCTGTACTCTGTGCTAAAACAGAGAAGAAGCCTTTACAAAAGAGGTACAACTTCGCTATAATCTATTTCATGCGCGCGACGCCTTTTTTGAAGTCGCGTCGCGAGGACTATACCAACTTAAACTAAGGAGAAAATCTACTACTATGGCAGATTTTGACCGAAGCAAGCCTCACGTCAACGTCGGTACCATGGGTCACGTCGACCACGGTAAGACCACTTTGACAGCAGCTATCACAGCTGTATTGGCTAAGAAGCTTCCAAGTGCAGTAAACAAGCCAGTCGCGTACGATCAGATCGACAACGCGCCTGAAGAAAAAGCTCGCGGTATCACCATCGCGACCAGCCACCAAGAGTATGAAAGCGAAAAGCGTCACTACGCTCACGTTGACATGCCTGGTCACGCTGACTACGTTAAAAACATGATCACCGGTGCTGCACAGGTGGACGGCGCAATCCTCGTCGTTTCAGCTGCTGACGGCCCAATGCCACAAACACGCGAGCACGTTCTGCTTGCCCACCAGGTTGGCGTTCCAAAGATCATAGTCTTCCTCAACAAAATGGACATGGCCGACGAAGAACTCGTTGAGCTCGTCGAAGAGGACGTTCGTGACCTTCTCGCAAAGAACGGCTTTGACCGTGACTGCCCAATCATCAAAGGTTCAGCTCTCAAGGCACTTGAGGGTGATGCTAAGTATGAAGACGCTATCATGGAACTCGTCAAAGCTATGGATGACTACATTGAGGAGCCAAAGCGCGATCTCGACAAGCCATTCCTTATGCCTATCGAGGATGTCTTTAGCATTAAGGGTCGCGGCACCGTCGCTACCGGTCGTATTGAGCAAGGTATTGTCAAAATCAACGACGAAGTTGAAATCGTTGGTATTCGACCAAACCAGAAGTCAGTTGTTACCGGCATCGAGGCGTTCAAAAAGAACCTCGACCAGGGACAGGCTGGCGACAACGCAGGTGTTCTGCTTCGCGGTATTGAGCGCGACGACATTGAGCGTGGCCAGGTTATTGCAAAGCCAGGTTCAATCACTCCCCACACTGAGTTTGACGCAGAAGTCTACGTCCTGACGAAGGAAGAGGGTGGTCGTCACACGCCGTTCTTCAACAACTATCGTCCGCAGT
>CAXYYW010000092.1:0-3262 GCA_964293235.1 uncultured bacterium
GATGTTTTTTTCTGTTTTTCTATTCTCTACTCTATTCTTTTGTATTATTTTTCTATCTTTGCTGAAATATTATATTAATTTTATGGAAGACGAAAACATATATAATAGTATAAAGAATTGGGCAAAAGAAGATAGACCACGCGAAAAACTACTTGCTCGTGGCGTGTCAGTGCTCTCGAGTGAAGAACTACTGCAAGTTATTATCGGTAGTGGCGTGAAGGGGTTTGATGTCGTAAAGATTTCGAAGGCGCTTTTAAAACTTCTCGAAGAAACAAATGGTAAGCCCACACTTGATGAAATCGGTGAGGTTAAGGGTGTTAGTGTTGCGACTGCAACGAAATTGCTTGCGAGTCTTGAAGTTGCAAGTCGTTTCACGAAAACTGGTACCAAAATTCGCTCTATCGAAGATGTAGCGATGATTCTCTCGGATATACGCACAAAGAAACAAGAGCACTTTGTGCTGCTTACGCTTGACGGAGCTGATTGTCTTATCGACCGTCATGTAATCAGTATTGGTACGGTAAATGCTAGTCTTATTCACCCGCGCGATATATTTGCGCAAGCTCTGGCTGATAATGCCGCCTCGATTATTATTGCTCACAACCATCCTGGAGGTTCGCTCATACCAAGCGCTGCCGATATTGAAGTTACAAAAAGGCTGCAAGAGGTTGGGAAGTTGATTGGGGTAAACCTGCAAAGTCACGCTATCATTACAAGTAGAGAGTCGACTAAAATATGAGAAATGAGAGAAACGCAGACTGTCTCATAAGAAATGATTGAGCAGAATGACTCTAGTTAGGAAAAAGCGGGGTGTGGCAGAGGGGAATGTGCAAAAAGGTTCGGTTTAGGAGGAGAGGGATATCTAGGCTGATTCTTATACTTGAGGGTCTAGCGTTTGCGCTCTATACTGGGATTTATATGAAGTAAACAATAGGAGAGAATATGGCAGGCGACCGCGATGAGTGGGTGGATAAGATAGTTGATGTGAGCAAATTAAAACTGGATCTACAGAACCCTCGCCTACCTTTGCACGTTAAAGAACACAATAACGAGAATCTGATCCGTAACTATCTTCTTGAAAAGGAGCAGGTTCTTCGTATTGCAAGGAGTATCGCGAACAACGGCTATCATCATAGTGCTATATCGATTGCCTATCAAGACGAAGACGGCAAGCTCGTCGTCCTTGATGGAAACCGGCGACTTGCCGCAAGCCAGCTACTCGCTGATCCTACTCTGGTTCCGGACGCAAAGAATAAAAGAGAATTCGAACAGCTTGCTTTGAAGCTAACGGCTGATGCCCTGAGTAGTATTCATGTGGTTATTGCGCCGTCACGCAAGGCGGCGGAAAAGGAGATTTGGGATATTCATGTTACGCCACTATCAAAACCGTGGGAAGTGCTCCAGAAGCTTAGAATGTATCGTAATCTAATGGGAACTGGTGACTTTGACGTTGCAACTGCCGCACACGAATATGGCGAGACTGAAGCGACATTTAGAAAGGAGTTGGCTAAACTCTATTTTTATGAGCGGCTCTCAGAGTTAACCGACGAAGAGGGCGAGGAAGAACTACTAAGGTCAGGTTTTAACAAAATAGATCGTCTGATATTAAGCACTAACGGCAAAAAATTGCTAGATTATGAAATCGACAGCAAAGGAGATGTCATCCCAACCGACGTGAGTTTGTTTGAAGCCAGCTTACGACAGATTACCCCATTCATTACTACAAAAGGTGTCGTTCCTGCTCAATCGACCCAGAACGAACTAATCGACAAAGTATATACAAAGCTTAATCCCAGCCTGTTTCAGCAATCTACTACGTCCACGCCCAAACTCGGCTCAGCGTCAAAGGGCAAGGCTAACCCT
The DNA here is from genome assembly GCA_964293235.1 of uncultured bacterium. Classification (GTDB taxonomy): domain Bacteria; phylum Patescibacteriota; class Saccharimonadia; order Saccharimonadales; family Saccharimonadaceae; genus JAPUDS01. The sequence continues at coordinate 1,864 of CAXYYW010000092.1, forward strand.
CCTAGGGTGACCACAAATACCCAGCCGGGAATGCCACGTACAAAGGCACAGACGGATTGGGTGACTGATAAAGACTATAAGGAGTATTTGGGGGGAGGTCGGGTCAAGTTGTTGCTTCAAGAGCTGAAGCTTAATGCTCCAGCACGCGGGCAAAACCTCAATATGGTCGCTGTTTCGTTGCGTGTGGCTATCGAACTAGCAATATATCACGCCCTAAGTAAGCGCGGCTCAATTCAAGTAATGATCAACAAGAAGAAGAATGATATAAAGATTGAGAACGCAAAACGTGTGGCTGTCGGATAGCCACCTCTGGCTCCACTCAAAACTGATTGGACGCCAACGTTAAACGAAATGTTATCATTCATGATTGTCGAGGCAAATGGCATTATCACTGATCCACAAGAAAGGCGGGCACTCACAAAAATCCAAGCTAATAAAAAAAATTTTGTGGGAGATATGGACAGCTTTATTCATAATGTCTCGTATCAACCTGACGAGAAGGATGTAAGAAATATTTGGGAGTCGTTCGGGCGGCCGATATTTGATATAATAAAAAAGCTCTAGCATGATACAAACAAAAACGCAAAGAAAATACCTCTACACCCCTCTACGCTACCCCGGGGGAAAAACTTCGTTATTTGAATTTTTCGATCAGGTCATCAGTCGGCATCAATGGAAAAATGTTACATATATCGAACCGTACGCAGGCGGAGCGGGAGCGGCACTCTCGCTACTATTGCTCGGTAAGGTAGACAAGATAGTAATCAATGACTACGATAAAGCCATATATTCTTTTTGGAAATCAGTCGTGGATGATACAGACGCTTTTCTTAAGCTACTAGCTAACACTCCAGTTACCGTCACTGAGTGGGAGTACCAGAAAGCAATTTACAAGCGAAACGATGCTAGCGATCCACTTGCATTAGGCTTTGCATTCTTTTTCCTAAATCGTTCTAACAGATCTGGCATACTCAACGCTGGTCCGATTGGCGGAAAGGACCAAAGTGGGGCATGGAAGATAGACGCACGATATAATAAAATGGCTCTTGCTGAAAAGATTCGCCTGATAGGCGCAAGTCACAGTAAAATCACAGTTCTAAATCGTGATGGCATTGACATCATCAATGATTACGCAAAAGATAAGGACGCTTTCTTCTACATAGACCCTCCGTATTTCGTTAAAGGCACAGAGTTGTATTTGAATGCCTTCAAGTATGATGACCATTCAAAACTTGCTCTCATGCTTAATGAACATAAAGACTTGAACTGGATACTTACGTATGACAATGAACCTGAGATATTAGAGTTTTATCACGGGAGAGAATATCGACCGTTTGACCTCAGATACTCTGCACATCATAATTCCCGATTAGGTTCTGAGTTAATGATTTTTTCTGAT
>CAXYYW010000093.1:0-3248 GCA_964293235.1 uncultured bacterium
ACATGAAAACATAACTAATTTAAAAAGAAAACTACATAAAAGGGGAATATAAAATTGAATACTACACACAAACTTCTTGCACTGGCCGCCGTTGGCACGATTGCCTTCGGCGCGGTCCCAATAGTACACGCTGCAACAACAGCAACGTCAACACTGAGCCAAACAATTTCTAATGGCTCGCTGTCTACGGATGTTCGCGACGGCTCAAATGCCGTCGTCGGTAGCCCGAGCTTCAGCTTGAGTGCGGTCAACGTCTCGACCTCAGGTCAGACCTCAACGGGCACCTTTGGTAGCAGCACGCAGCGAATCTCAGTCGATAACCCGGGCGGCGCAAACAACGGTTTTTCACTGGCACTTAACGCAACGACGCCAGGTACCGGTGTCTGGGACGACGGCGCAAGCCATACCTACGCGTATAACGGCAACGCAACAACGGGAGTCTTGACCGTCGATCCAAGCGTGAGCACATGGACAGCAAACGTCGGCACAACAACAAGCATAACCAAGGGCACGTCAGCCTCGTTCACCGGTTCAACGGCTATCACGCTTGCGACAACATCAGCAAGCCTTGAGGATATCTGGAATGGCTACGTAACGGGCATTGGTCTTAGCCAGGCTATTCCGGCTAATACACCAGCCGGTACCTACACGATTTCCATGACCCAAACGGTCACGGCACTGTAGTATATCATCCTTGCCGGCAACCCGTGCAGTGCCAATACGATAACGCACGTGCAACCAACGGGAAGCCTATAGCATAGGGCGGTAGAGGCTAACTCCTTTAACGGGTCGAGAAAGAGAGCTCGGCCTGTTTTCTTTTGCTTGTAAGCATGAGCTCTCTGGTGTACCATAGAGTCATATGGAACCAAAGAAAAAGATTTTACTCGTTGAGGACGATACCGCGCTTGCGAGTGTCTACAAGTCCCGTCTTGAGCTTGAGGGTTTTGAGGTTGACCAGGTTGGCAATGGCGAACTTGCTCTGAGCCGTGTTGTTGAATACAAACCAGACCTCGTCGTTCTCGATGCCATGATGCCGAAGGTAAACGGGTTTGATGTGCTCGATATCATTCGTAACACTCCAGAAACGACTAATGTCCGCGTTATTATGCTAACCGCGCTTAGCCAGCCAAAGGACAAAGAACGCGCTGAAGCACTCGGTGCCGATGATTACCTCGTGAAATCGCAAGTCGTTATAGGTGATGTCGTCGACCGCATCAAGCACCACCTCGGTATGGATTTACCCAAATAGGGAAGAGAAACAGATATAAAATGGGCTACTTGGCCCGTTTTGCTTATGCATACTATTGACAAAATGGCAAATATTTGCTAGTATTGTTCTATAAGGTTAATAAAACAAATATGACACAAGAAATACCAGGAACATCCCCAGAGACAAACGACAATCAGCCCGTGGTTGCTATTGCCGGTGAAAGGGTGATTGCATCAATGCCACTTGATATACTACAGGCACCGATGGACATTAATGACCAACATGCTGTTCGTAGGATAGAGGGTGTTGATGGCAAGAGTGAAGTACGTTTCGTCGTAGGGCATGGCAGACTAGAAGAAGACGGCACACCTGTTGATATTGTCCAGACTGGGCGCGAACTGCCGTCTGGTAAGCCAGAGCTACAGATTCTTCCAAGGCTAGTGAATGAACAAGGCTCGGCGGGCGAAACGGACCCGCAATTAACTCACGTACCTGAAGAGGTTCGACGGGCATTTGGTGCTGCAGGGCTGTTACGGGGTGTGGCAGAAAAGCTTAAGGGTCGGTTTATTCAAGACCGCATACGTGAGCACCCACTCTCGGGTGGCAAATTCCAAACACGAGCGGTTACAAGAGTAAGTCAGAACCCACATTTAAAGACGATGACCACTATAGATCCTGATAATCCGGAGGCTCCTCAGCATCGCATAGTTATAAATACCTATGATCAGGATGTTGAAAACCATTAATTATGTGACGCTAATATTTTAGTAACAAATAGAGCACGTTGCGAGCTCTATTTGTTAGCAGGATATAATTACTCAACCACAACTTGGGTGCGGCGAGCGGTTTTGCCGGTGAAACGGCGAGTCTTGACTTGCTTGAAGTTTACAATACCATCTTTTTCGGCGTGGATTGTATAGTTTTTGCTCATGTAGGTGCCAGGGCCGGCTTGCTTGGTTTCGCCGACTTGGCGCACGATAACACCACCGGCTTTGACCTTTTGGCCACCGAAGAGTTTGACGCCGAGGCGCTGACCGGGTGAGTCGTGGACGTTTTTGGCGGTACCGCCAGCTTTAACGTGTGACATATGTTCTCCTTAACATTTCTAAAACAGACTGCGAACAATTCTAACAAAAACAGATGAAAAAGACAAGAGGTGAGCAGCGTTTTACATGTAGAGAAAGTACATAACAGCCGCACCGGCGGCAACCACGACAAGGCCAACTATGAGTATTACGAGCATACTATTCTTTTTCTTTGGTGCTTCTGGCATCATTGGGGTAGGGCTCTGGGCTTGCATGGGTGCAGTAACGGGCGCTTGCTCTGGCGCTGGAGTAGGCGAAACAAACTGATTATCGACAACCGGTTCGGTAGGCTGCACCTCTGGTGAGGCCTGTTCTATAACCGGGGCACTTTCAACAGGCGGGGTAGTTTCTACGGCAGGTTCCACGGGTGCTTCGGGCGCTGGGGCTTCCGGTTGAACTGGTGCTTCCGTGACCGGCTCTGCGACGGGCGCTTGGGCCGCTGGTTGCTCGACAGTCGTTACCGGCTGCGTGTCAGTTGCAGGGGCGTCTGGTAAATTTGCTGTGTTGTCTTGTGGTTGCTGCTGATCTGGGTTCATAGTCTTTTTCCAATACGTTTATGGTTAAACTAATCTTATTATAACAGAGATGCCAGATTTAGGAAGTTTTCTGGAGGACGAGCAGTTCGCGTCCTGTCACTTGGTCCTCACGGTGATACATGAGTGGGGCAGCCGCGTGTGAAAAGGAGCGCCGTGAGAAGCCAAGGGTGGCGAGGTTGTCTATAACGGGGAGATGCGTTATGCCGTTATAGAACCAGACAGGGACAGCAACGCATAGTCGCGCGCCACCTGGAAGCTGCGGGGCAATATTCTCGAAAAATCCTTTTACGACCGTGTTTGAATCGTGAACTATTTCAGCGAACTTTTCCTTAGTGGGCTGTTGACCGCCAATTGGCTGCCCAAGATAGGTTTCACAGGCAATAACCGTAGGAGCACTGAAATTCCACGTAGCTTTCG
>CAXYYW010000094.1:0-3182 GCA_964293235.1 uncultured bacterium
CCTCGACTGCCGTGAGCAAACCTTTTAACGCGGTGTCGTAGTTTTCGTATATCTTGTAGCCAGCGCTGTAGCTGTGTCCACCGCCGCCAAAGTAGCCTGCTATGGTATCGGAGACTGGGATATTACTGCGGATCTTGCCGGTCAACTTCTCGTCAGGGTAGGTTTTTATGGCTATAGCAACGTCGACGCCGTCGACGAGACGCATCTCATCGAGGACGAGAACGCTTGGGTTGTAACGGTCAGAATACTGGGCTATGTCTTCCCATGGTATATGAACCAGCGCGAGGCGGCCGCCTGCGTAGTATTCGATACGTTTTATGAGGTCGCCCTTGTACTCGAGTATATCGGCCGGTTTCTTCATAAATTCGCGCCGCTTTTGCTCAACGACGGATGGGTGCGCACCGAGTTTCATAAGCGCGAGCACGGTTTCAAGCGTACGTTCGGTGACGCTTGGCGTGCTGAGGCCGAGAGTATCGCCAAGGATACTTGCAAGCATGCTTTCTGCAGCCGTTTCGTTGATGGACCAGTCCAGCTCCTTTGCTATTTGGTAGACAAACTCGCTTGTTGCAGCAGCCTTTTCATCGAGGAAAAATTCGTGCGGGAAGCTTAAGCTGGCATCGTCGGTTTCATCCTCTCGTTCGTCATTGTGGTGATCTAGCACTATAACTGGATGCGTTTCGAAAAAGTGCCGGACACCAGGAGTCTCAAGCGTTTTAACGAGCAGCGCTTCTGCTGCGGTGTCGACGATGATAGCGAGGTCGTATTTGCCATCGAAGTCTTTGTCTACACGCCCCCAGCCGCTTATGTAATGCAGGTATTTTGGCATGTCTATAGCAGAAAACAGCGTGACGTGTTTGCCTATGTCTCCGAAAATCTCTTCGAGCGCACTGGCAGTACCCAAACTATCCGCGTCCGGATTTTCCGGCTGGATTATAACAATTCGTTGCGCCTCATCGACGCGCTGTTGTATGGCTTTATACATCTGTTATTTATTGTAACACATTGACAGAATATACAAAGTATGATAAAATTACGTGATAGGCTCCGTTTCGGTTTGAAATGGCAACCTTGTCCCACTCGTTCGAGCCACCCGCTCACGGGTGGAGATGAAAGGCAGGAGAGAGGTGTCTGTTCTTACTTCTGTTTCTGATGAGCTTGCTAGCCTCAAAGCTGGTATTGACTCTGCGGAAGGTAATGTCAGAGAGGCGCTTAACATGGCTTTTGAGATCGTCTCTATGCAGGTGAACCACAAGTGGCAGGGTGATCCAGAGTCGACGACTTTTCTGATCGCTTCCCAGATGCTGTTCCAGTTGAATCGTGCCGCACGTTCCATCACTGGTATTTCAGCGCCAGTCTGGCGTCTCGCGAAGCTGACAGTCAAGATCTGGGCGAAAAGAAATGGGCTCAAAATGAGTCTCAACTACATCTAACCCGACTCCAGCGAGGAACCCCCCTCAGGACTTATCTCCTGCCTCGCGAACAGAGTTTTTGAAATAACTTCGAAGGTTCTGTTCGCGAATAGTTACGTTATGAACGTGAGCCTTGGTTGTGCTCTAAGAGTTTGCCGTTTGCCCTAACGGCGGTATCGTCATAGTCGTTTAAAAACCACTCAATGATTTCTTTGTAGAGATTTTTAACTTGAGGGTGAACTGAATCAATATGTCCGCCATGGACGCGTTGCACGTCGGCAGAAGTTAAGCCTTGCTCGTAGAACGGACGGTAGTTGTCAATCTTTCCTTGAACGAGCGCCTGTATCTTATCGACAGACCAGACAAAACGCGATTCGTCGTCCTCTCGTTTTTCATACTTTTCCATAATTATTCCCAGATTTGGAAATATATCGCTCGTTTCATTCTTTATTCTACGTAACGATTCGGCTTCAATCTTTTTCTTCGCTAATCTCTTCTCTTCACTTGCATATGCGTTTACATCTCCGGCGTATATCTCAACTAAATCATGAGCGAGAGCGTACTGCATGATTTTGCTTAAATCCATGGTGAGTTTTAGGCTGTCATGCAGTTGCCAGGCTAGTATGGCAACGCTCGCACTATGGAGGATATCACTCTCTTTTTCATCGGTTCCAGGCAGGTAATGGCTGCGTTTGACTTTTGAGAAGTCATTAACGAGCTGCTGAATAGTAGTAAGGTGGCGCATTATAGCTTTCGACGACCCTCAAGGGCGTGAGTGAGCGTAATCATATCGGCATATTCCAGGTCGACACCAACGGGTATGCCGCGCGCCAGGCGCGTGACATTTATGGTGACACCCTGTTCTTCCAGGTGTTTTTGTATATAGAGCGCGGTTGATTCGCCTTCGACGCTGGCATTAGTCGCGAGTATGACTTCTTGGACTTTGTCTTTTTTGATGCGCTCTATGAGCTCCGGAATGTGCAGCTGTTCAGGGCCAATACCGTCTATAGGGCTCATTGCCCCGCCAAGGACGTGGTATGTGCCGTGAAATTGCTTGGTGCGTTCAAGCGCGACGATGTCGAGTGGCTCTTCGACGACCGCTATGAGCGTTTTGTCGCGTTCTGGGTCACTGTAAAGCGGCGAAATATCCTCGCTAGCGTCTATGAGCGCATAGGTCACTGGACACGTTTTAACGCGCTCGTGAACGTTCGATATGGCACTGGCCAGTTCTTCAGCCGTACGGGAATTTGCCCGCAGCAAATAATACGCGTAGCGTTCTGCGGTACGCGGTCCAACGCCTGGCAAACTGCCAAGGGCTTCTATTAACTCTTCGAGCGCTTTTGGGAGCATATGCTTATAGGCCGAGTTTGCCTAGGCCGCCCATAAACGGCTTCATCTTTTCAGCTGCGAGGTCCTGGGCACGTTGCATAGCGTCGCGAACAGCAACTTCAACCCACTTTTCCAGTTCGCGGATATCTTCAAGGTCGACACGCTCTGGGTCTATGGTTACCTTCTTTAGCTTGAGGCCGCCAGTAACCTGAACGACAACCGCGTCATCGCCAGCTGAAACCTCTATAATTTCATTTTCAAGCTCTTTTTGAGCCTTCTTAAGCTGCATTACCATTTTTGCCTGGTCAAACATCTACTAACTCCTTTTCTTCGTCTAGTCTATTATACCATCTGTTTTGTCTATTGTTGCGGACGGTAAATACGTAGCACAACGCTGTTCTCAGCACGGTCCGAGGTGAGGATACGCGATGGCGCGGCGGCGAA
>CAXYYW010000095.1:0-3175 GCA_964293235.1 uncultured bacterium
ACAACAGTTTACACCCGGTGGGTGGCGCAGAGTGGGCAGGCACAGGCCGATACGTTTAGCGCGCGTCCAGGCTATAGTGAACACCAAACTGGATTCGCCATAGACTTTAGCGTGCCGGGTGGAGCGACATTGAACAATTTTACTGGTACAGCGCAGCAGAAGTGGCTTGCAGCGCACGGGGCAGACTACGGGTTCATACAACGCTATACGGACGCAAACTCCACCGAAACCGGGTATGTGGCGGAGTCATGGCACTACCGGTATATTGGTCGGGACAACGCGGCAGCATATCTGGCATCGGGAAAAACCTCCCTGGAGAGTTTTTGGGGTGTCTCTGGCGGCGGTTACTGAAATTGTATATAATGAGGTGGTTAACTAAGCCCTATAGAGCGTGATAGATGGAGATGTTCGAGCCTCGAATACCTGCACCTGTTACACTCTATAGCAACAAAGGAGGCTCATAAACATGAGTATTATCAACCCGAACGGAAAGGATGTTATTTCCGTTTCAACAGATTGGTGTGGAAAGAAACTGACGCTTGAAGTAAACCGCGTTGGCTTCCGTACAACTGCAAGCGTGCTGGTCAGCTATGGCGACACGGTTGTGCTCGGTACGGCCATGGTTGGCGACAAGCCGGTTGTGCTGGACTATTTCCCACTTAGCATCGACTACGAAGAAAAATTTTATGCAGCCGGCAAAATAAGCGGCAGCCGGTTTATCAAGCGTGAAGGACGCCCAAGCGACGAAGCGATTCTCATAGGACGCCTTATAGACCGGCCAATTCGTCCGCTCTTCCCGAAGGGGTATCGTCAAGAAGTCCAGGTGGTTTCAAGTGTTCTGTCTATGGATCCAAGCTTCCGTCCTGACATGGTTGCTATGGTCGCCGCAAGCGCTGCGCTCATGCTGACCGGTACGCCGTTTGACGGTCCGGTTGCAGGCCTGCGTCTTGGCCGCGTAAATGGTGAATTTAAAGCGTTCTTGAACTCTGAAGAGCGTGAAGCAAGTGATATCGACCTTGTTGTTGCCGGTATCGAACGCGGTATCACTATGGTTGAAGCTGGCGCGAATGAAGTCAGCGAAGATGTCGTTGCCGAAGGTCTCGCCTGGGCACTTGAACAAATGCAGCCAGCTATAGCCCTTCAGAAGGAGCTTGAAGAAAAAGTTGCGCCAACAACGCAAGAGTTTGAGCTTATCCTGCCAAATGAGGCTATTCAGAAGGAAGTTGATGCATGGGTGAAGGGGAAGCTCGGTGAAAAAATTCGCAAAGCGTACCCAGAACGCAATGAAATGATTAACGAAATCCGTTGGGACTTCCACGAGCAGATGAAGGAAAAAGTCGGCGAAGAGGAGTACACTAGCGCACTTCGTGACGAATATGACGAAGCGTTTACACTGGCGGTCCACAAAGACGTCCGTGAGGGGATCGTCAAAGATGGCCTCCGTCCAGATGGTCGCAAACTCGATGAGGTTCGTCCGCTAAGTTCTGAAGTTGGAGTGCTGCCACGCACGCACGGCTCAAGCATCTTCACCCGTGGCGTGACGCAAGGCATGAATATTGTGACGCTTGCACCACTTAGCTATGCGCAGATGGTTGATAGTATGGAGCAAACTGACTACGAACGACGCTACATGCACCACTACAATGCGCCGGGCTATACTGTTGGAGAAGTCCGCCGTCTTGGGTCACCGGGCCGCCGCGAAATTGGCCACGGCTACCTTGCAGAACGTGCACTCACGCCAGTCCTGCCAAGCGAGGAAGACTTCCCATATGCTATTCGTAGCGTGACGGAAATCATGAGCCAGAACGGTTCAACAAGCATGGCTGCGACCTGCTCAAGCTGTCTCGCGCTCATGGACGCTGGCGTGCCGCTTAAGGCGCCAGTTTCTGGTGTCGCTATGGGTCTCATGATGGACGGCGAGAAACCATATGTTCTGACGGACATCGCTGACGCGGAAGACTTTGCCGGAGACATGGACTTTAAGGTGACAGGTACAAGCAAAGGCATTACGGCTATCCAAATGGACATGAAAGTTCATGGGCTACCTGTTGAGGTTCTGAAAATGGCCATTGCTCAATCTGGCCCTGGTCGTAAATTTATCCTCGACCATATGCTTTCAACGCTTGCTGGCCCACGAGACCACCTGAGCCCATATGCACCACGTATCGAGAAGCTCATGGTCAACCCAGAGAAGATTGGCGCTATCATAGGTAAGGGCGGTGAAACTATCAACAAGATTACGAAGGAAACTGGCGCTGAAGTTGATATCAAAGACACTGGTCTTGTGACGGTATCGGCAGTGAATACTGAGGCTATCGAAAAGGCACTTGTATGGATTAAATCACTCGTTGAGGAGCCGGAAGTCGGTAAGATTTACGAGGGTACGGTCGTTAGCATCAAAGACTTCGGTGCGTTCATAAACATCATGCCGGGTATCGATGGTATGTGCCATATCTCAGCCATGAGCGACAAGCGTGTCGAAAAAGTGACTGACGTCATGAAAGAGGGCGACAAGGTCCGTGTGAAACTCGTCGCTATAGACGACCGCGGTCGCTTGTCTCTGAGTATGAAGCCAGCTGACCTTGGAGAATAGTGTGAACAAGCCGAATCTCAAAGGGATATCGGCCCTCCAGAACATCAATGTCCATGAAGGAGTTACTCTGCGTCCGTTTGTCATAGCGGACGCGGTGGCTATCCTTGCGATTCTCGAGCAAGATCCAAGCATTCGTGAACGTGTAGGAGTGGCGGCGCGGCTGCATACGGTGAATGATGTTGAGCTGCTTCTCGATGAAGAGGGGGATGATCCAAATATCATCCGCTACGTTATAGAGGAAAAAGATCAGGTTGTCGGTATGGTGAATTTATGGCGGGCGGGGAACTATTTTGAAGGCAAAGCAGATCCAGATGACTATGGATTCGGGTACTTTCTCGCGCCGTCAGCGCGTGGCAAAGGGCTCGTCACGGATAGCCTAATGGCGCTTATGGATGTTGCGGCAAAGAACCTGTCGGTGAAAAAATTTATCGCCTTCTGTGAAGCCGACAACGCTGCGAGCGGGGCGGTTCTAAAAAAGGCTGGATTTGAAAAGACAGACGTGGCTTGGCAAGATAACGAGCATGGCTGGCTCGAACAAAAATACGCAAAGACAGTATAATAAAACCGATGGCTAAAGAGACT
>CAXYYW010000096.1:0-3123 GCA_964293235.1 uncultured bacterium
GCGTCGGTTTTGCGCTGGTGGGGGATAGCGTAGGGGAGGAGGGCTATGCTGCCGCCTTGGGCAACAGAGAGCAGGAGCATGAGGATAAGGGTATGCACGCCGCTAATACTCGCGATGGACTGGATAGGACTCGCGAGAACTTCTAATTTTTCGAGAAATGTCACATTGCCGCTCGCAAGGATGATGCCAAGGAAGCTGAGGTTGAATAGCCAGTACATAAGCTCAAAGAAAAGGATGGCTATAGCGACGGCGAACGCGGCGTAGCGCCACTGCGACATAACCCAGCCGATAGTTTTCGCTGAAAGCTGTAATTTGACCCAGAAGAAACCAGCCCGCTCACGCATCTAGAGCTGTGCCTTTATAAATGCTTCTATGCCGGCGAGGGTGGTATCGCCCTGATAGTGCTGGCCGTTGACGATAATGTACGGCGTGCCGGTGATGCCGCGCTGCTGGGCCGTCGACGTCGCGCTCGTTATCTTGCTGAGGTACTGCTGCGAGTCGAGGCATGTATCGAATTTACCACTGTCAAGCCCAGCGTCAGACGCTATTTGTTTGACATCGCTCGAGCTAAGGATAGTCTGAGTTTTCGGGTCCATGTTTTGGCGGAGTGTTTTGTCGACCACGACGTTATAGATTGCATCGTGATACTCCCAGAATTTGTTTTGATCAACGGCGCAGTAACCACCCATGCCGGCGAGCGTTGAGCCTTCGGCTATGAATGCCATGGGACGGAATTCAAACTTAACTTTGCCGGTGTCTATGTAGTCTTTTTCTATAGTGGGCATGATTTGAGTGCTGAAGTATGAACAGGAAGGGCAGATGAAGTCGGAGTACTGGATAACGGAGACTTTCGCGTCGGCGTTGCCTTTGGACATGGCGCTCGACGTGTCTGCTGTTACAGCAGAATTTGCAGTATCATTCGCCGATGAATCAGGGTGCCGCGCAATGGCGAAAATCAAGAAGCCAACAATAGCCACTATAGCCACAATCAGTAGTTTTCTTTCTGCTAGATACTCTTTCACCGTAACCCCCAAGCTTGTAAGTGTAAATGATTTACATTAAGAACCATATACAGTATACTATGGAGCATTATGACTATGTCAATACCAGTCGTGGTGGCCAGAGAGTCAAAGTATTGTGACGGTATACGTCAGGCCGTTAAAACGCTTGGGCATGCAACAAACGCCATGATACTTGCGGAGATACGAAAAACGTTCCCGAGCGTGAGCGCAACGACGGTTCATAGAGCAACGGCGCGGCTTGCGGCGCGTGGCGAACTCATGGTAGCCCCATCTGACCTGCAAGGCGCTATGCGCTATGAAGTAGAAAAGCAGGCGCATGATCACTTCATGTGCACGGTATGCGGTGAACTGCGCGATGTTGATATCGCGCGCGAGGTTGCAAAGTTATTTGAAAGCAAAAACATTGAGTGTCGGCCGTCTGGCAGGGTTGTCGTCAGCGGCGTCTGTGCTCGTTGTCATTAGGCTTATATTTGGCTATACTGGTTTTGTATAACTAGGGGGTTCTAGGTGAGTATAGCCGGTCGTCGGTTACAGCGAGCATATTATAGCGTCGGAACAGGATCGAGCGGTGATCTGGCATTGCCGAGAGTTGCGTGGGAGGGCGGTCCGGCGTACTGGAATCAGTTCTCAAAGACGGCTGCGGCGGGTTGGAATGACCCGAGTTTCTTTCCTATGGTCTCGTTCTCGAACTCGTTTAGTAGTGATGCCGAGATTCAGTGGGATGCTGATCATGGCATAAACGTTTATCATGGCTTAAACCCGTGGAGCGAATACGACCTGCTTCTTAACCACGATATGTATTATGTAGGCGACGCCTACGCCGACGTTTATTCGGGTGTAACAATGCCGAGCACGTTCAATCGTTGGGTCGGGTATTCCATACCTGATGAGATAGATGGCACATCTGCTGATGGGCCTACAGGTCTTGCGAATGTTACCTCATATTCGGACGGCTACCGAGCAAATAATGATGGCAGGTTTATATCGGCAAACTACACTCAAATGGTTGTCAGTACTACGTTTCAGCCGTATGGTGAGCAGTTCGTAAACCATACAGGCGTAGATGCTGTTTCTATAGATATGTACTGGTATACGATTCCAGATACAAGTTTTGGTAATGTCTATGTCACAGATGTTGGTGGACCGACAGCACCGCGTACCGCGACGTCATATGGTGCGATGATGCGCGGGCTGAGGCAGCTTGACGGCAACGACTCGGGTCGCAAACCGCTGTGGATGGTTGTGGGGAGGCTGAGCGGCAGTCCGGGTGGACAATTTGTGCGCTACATAGACCCGGCTGAGTTGAAGGGGGCGGCCATGAGCTCGGTTATAAATGAGGCGCGCGGGCTAATGTGGTTTAATAACGTCGCGTCGCAGGGCTATGAAGTTGGCAATGTTCTCAGGCAAGCTCAGGTAAATGGTACGGGATTTGTCGGGTATTACCAGGTTGAAGCAATGGGTGAAGTCTGTGCCCAAATAAAGGTACTCGCGCCTGTCATTAACACTCAGTCGTATGTCTGGACATTTGGTTCAAATCTCGAGACGATGCTCAAAACATACAATGGCTACGCATATATATTCGCGATGTGTTCAAATGGCAGCACACCAGGAAGCCGGACGTTTACGCTCCCGACGGGTGTTAACGGCACGAGCGTCGAAGTGGTTGACGAGAGTCGCAATTTGACTATTTCGGGTGGTCAATTTACAGATAGTTTCAATGCTGAATACTCGTATCACATCTATAAGATAGCGTTGTAAGCGGGTGTATAGTAGAGAGTAGTTATGAAGGGTGTGTCGCTCCGCGACAAGATTACTATTGCGATAAGGGGAATTGCAGGGGTATTGAAGTATCCCCGTTACGTTGTGTTCTCGGGCGTTATGGCAGTACTTTTCGCGAGCCTGGTGTACCTGATAATCAATGCCGGTAGCTATGGCTCACTACTTATGTCACGGCTACCGTTACTTGACAAGCTGCAGGTTGTTTGGATGATGTTGCAGCATATGATGTTCGATATGGTGACGACATTTAACGGCGTATTACTGCTGCTCGTGTCACTGCTGCAAGGACTTAGTTTTTCGGTCATGTTATATACGTTTCGAC
>CAXYYW010000097.1:0-3113 GCA_964293235.1 uncultured bacterium
ATATTTCGCGTGTCTCAAAGTCACTTGGCGTGACGGTTTTGAACAGCTCGTCTTATTTGTTAAGCCACTCTGGTCCTTCCGAAAAACGCAGCGCCGTATAAACTTCGTCGATATTTTCGTGCTTCAGCATACTGTCAACTGACCTATGTCCAAGATGCTTCATGAGATTCTTAGGAGGCATCGTTTTCAGCAGCCGTTTTGCAACTGAACGCTTAAGTGCCCAACACTCCCGCGAAATATTCAGCTCTTTTACCGCCTTGACCATGAGCGGGACCATCTCAGTCACGCTATCGGGATCACTGCCACCGATAATCTTCGCGACCCGTGCATTGTCTTCGACCATTCGTGCCATTTGAGCAGCGTAGAGCTCGGGACCGGTCGTATCGTCTGGGTCGAGCCCAAGCGCCACGGTGCTCGCCCGCATTTTCTGAGCGATTTCAGCTATAAGTTGCACGTCACGGCCCTCGTGACCACTTGCCGACTCAAGTTGACGCACCGCGAGTGAAAATATGGGTTCTTCTGCTTCTAGTAATTCTTGGAGTATTCCCGCCACTTTATAGCTCCTTTTCCGTCACATCCATACTGTGTAGTTGCACGCCGGCGTGCAATATGCCGTCTTTCGCGCCAATTTTACTAACGACGCCTGTTGAATTCGCGCTCGCAAAGACTATCGATTCTTTAAGCGATTTACCAAGCAGCCACTGACTCAAGAATCCACTTGCAAATGCATCCCCCGCGCCCGTTCGATCTATGACTGGCACGTCTTCATACATACCGGCGCTGACGATAGTCTTGCCGTCGCTTGCTGCAACACCCCTCGGGCCATCGGACACTATAACGACTGGGCAGTAGTGCAACCCATGTCGCACCAGTTCCTCAAGCGTTTCGCCCTCGACTATGGACTGCATTTCCTCTTTGTTCAGGCAGAGCACCTCAACGCTCTCAAGCAGCCCTTTGAGTTTCGCTGGGTCTTCAAGCTCAGTTCCGGCCGGATTTAGCATAATCTTCACATCTCGTTTTTCCGCCCAGCTGACAATTTTCTCGAGTGTTGCGAGAGAACCGACAGAGGTTGGGTACACCCAGTCGGGCGTCTCGGCAGTTTCAAGCAGCCGCTCAACATCTTTTGCCGTAGGTAGTGCCCCGTGATAATTCAAAATCGTCCGTTCGCCCGTCTTTGCTATAAGTACGGTGGAGTAACTCGCGCGAAGTGCGTTGTGTTGCACAACCTTTGAGGTATCAACTCCTTCGTCATCGAGCGCGCGGAGCACCGCTTCCGACGCCGGGTCGGTGCCGAGTCCCCATAAGTACTGCGCGTGTAAGCCTTGCCGCGCCAGCGTCACTGCAACGTTCGTCGCATTTCCACCGGTCGAAAAATACATCTCCTCTATATCGAGCTTCGCTCCAAGAGGTAGCTCGGCATACGCAACCTTGCCTTTTACTTTCGGGTCAAACTCACCATCAGGCAAAAACACATCCTGCGTCGCCTTGCCAATCCATAATACTTTCACTACGCAGTCTCCCGTATCGTTTTCACATAGCTTCGCGATATATCTGCAGCCCAAGTTTCCCCTGCTGCGTACGCAAGGGGAACGTGGCGCGAAGCCATGGAGCGAAGCTGCGTGAAAACAGCCCCTACGGCGCTCATCGAACCGCCTTTCCTGCACTGCCAAAGGCGTGAATCTTCTCTTCCACCACTGCCTGTACCGCATCATAAACCGGCGCCATAAGTTTAACGACTGCATACTGGTCAGGATTTTCAGCCAGCACCTTCTCAAGTGTCGTTCGGAACGCATAACGCATATCACTGTTGATATTTATCTTGCTCACGCCAATCTTTGCTGCTTCTTCAAAGTAGTGCAGTGGCGTGCCCGACCCGCCATGGAGTGATATCTGGCATTCTATACTGTCGCGGATGCGCTGCAGCAACTCAAGGTCAAGTTCTTTGGGTACCGGGTACTTTCCGTGCAGGTTCCCTATGGCCGCCGCAAACGTATCTATACCGGTTGCATCAACAAACGCTTTTGCACCTTCCGGCGTACTAAATGTCTTCTTTATCTCTTCGTAGTTAATTTCTTCGGTGTGGAGATTGCTGCTCCCACCAAAGTAGTGTGGCTCACTCTCGACGAGCGCGCCGGTGTGCCTCGCATATTCAACAACTTCTTTGGTCTTTTCAACAATCTCTTCGTCAGACGCATCATGGTTTGCTTGGCTCACGTCGATATGGATAAATTCAAAGCCAGCATCTATAGCCCGTTTACAATCGTCGACCGTCGGGCTATGGTCAAGATTGATATACATTTCTATGCCATATTCCTCGCGGTAGTTGTCCACCATGTCTCTGATATTCTCGAGTCCTAGGGCAATTACTTCGTCGTGACTCACCTCGACAAGCACCGGCGCTTGTAATTTTTGCGCTGCGCGTGCGACCGCTATGAGCGTCTCTTGGTTGTCTATATTGAACGCTCCAACAGCAAAATGTTGCTGACGGCTTCGCTGCATGAGATGCCTCGCCCGTATACAGTTGTCTCGTATTTCTTTTATACCCAGTGCCACCTATGCCCTCCCGACTCTGTTATAACGCTAGTGCTATTGTATCACAGCCTAGCGATGATACTGGTGATTGTTCTGTATAAATTCACGCGTGGCTGTTGCTATGCCGTCAGCATTGAGCCCGAAGTGCGCGAGCAGTTCGTCTGCTTTACCCGATTCGCCAAAGCGGTCTTGCATGCCAATGCGCTTCAGAGGTGTTGGTAATTTTTCGGCGACAAGTTCTGAAACGGCCGAGCCGAATCCGCCAGCAATCTGCGCTTCTTCGACGGTCAAACCACGCCCAGTTTTGCGTAAACTGTTCAAAATTGTTTCTTCATCAAGCGGTTTTATGGTCGGCACATGCACAACTTCAACTGACACGCCTTCGTTTTCTAATCGTTTAGCGGCCACAAGACATTGATATGTCATGGCGCCAGTACCGAGTAGCGTCACATCATGCCCCTCGCGGAGCACGTATGCTTTACCTATTTCAAATGGCGTGAGTGGTGTCGTGAACACTGGCGTCGCCTCGCGCGCGAGGCGTATATATGACGGCTTGTCGTTCTTCGCTATAGCAAGCGTCG
>CAXYYW010000098.1:0-3086 GCA_964293235.1 uncultured bacterium
AGGCTTACATAAACATCAACTCAGGCATCGTCACGAATATGTGCGAGTATTACCTGAAACAGGAGAAAAAGCCCCGTATCGTGACTATCAGCAGCGGTGCTATCTACGACCCAACAGCTCCCATGCCCATCTCGGAGACTTCGCCCATAGCCTACACGTCACCGTATACTGTCAGCAAAGTACTGCTTGAAAACCAGGCAGCTTACTACTCGAGCCGCGGCATAGAATGTATTGTCATGCGCCCGTTCAACCATGTTGGCCCAGGCCAGCTTCCTGGCTTCCTTGTGCCAGATCTTGCAGAAAAAATCCGCACCCGCGCCACAGCATCCGACCCCATAGAAGTTGGCAATCTCGACACGAAGCGCGATTACACCGACGTCCGCGACGTCGTAAAGGCCTATCGCCTTGTCGCTACCAAAGAAGGTACGCTTGACCACCCCATATACAATGTCTGCTCCGGTGTCAGTCACAGCGGCCATGAGGTACTCGACGCCATAGTCAGCGCCATGGGCATAGAAAAGCCAGAGGTTGTCGTCAACGAAAAATTCCTGCGACCAAATGACATCATGGACATCCGCGGCGACAACAGCCACCTGGTCAACGAATTCGACTGGAAACTGACCTATAGCTTCGAGCAGACTATCGCCGACTTCGTAAACGGCTAGCCCTCTCCCCTGTTGATGTATTGACATTTTGTGCTTTTTGTGTATAATATATGCATTATGAATCACAAGCCAGAGCGAGAGCCAACACCAGCGGTATCAGCAAAGGATTTGGCTGAGGATTATCAGATGAGTGTCGCGGCAAAGCGTGAAACTATAGTGCGAAATCAAGACCACGCCGATGCTCTACATGCCGTAAGAGTTGCACGCCGCATGGGACCGCGAGTTATCCATATGCTTAAGGAAGGCTCCCATACACAATATACCAAGATTGGCCCGAAGGGGCTTCTGCCCTCTGCACGTGAAGTAGATAGCCGAAGCGCAACGCTCGCATTGAACGCGGAGCTCCGACAGCAGGGCTTGGCAGTCACCGCGGAACTATATCATGAAGACTGGAGTCACACCTTGGCGATTACGCATATCGGTGATACTGAAGTTCAGCAACCTCGTCTAGGTGAGGTTGAAGCGCGCCAGATACAGGATGCGATATCGAATGCGGAACTCGAAGGGCTTATTCCTGGCAAGGGCATAAGATTCGGAGAGTAGCCACCTCTTGACTTTTCCCCTGTTTTGTGTATAATGTAACTATTATGTCAGAACAGTCCCACCACCGCGTTGAAACAGATTCTTTCTCTCTTGATGGCCTACCCCTACAGATTGGTGAAGCGGGGTTGAAACTAACTACCCGCAGGTCCCTTTCGTACCATGATTTGCCCAAAGGCGAGCTCGGTTTGACTGAAGATGAGCTATGGGCATATCGTGACGCTCTTCGCAGAGAAGGTGACTTCCATGGTGTTGGAGATTATAAGGCAGTACTTGAAGCAAATAAAGCTGCTGCAGACGCAGGAGATGAGGCAGCTAAACAGGCAATCGCCGATGCCTGGAAAGTATACCGCGAGGGTTCTACTTCCAGCCTCAAGGTTGGTATACGCAACATTGGCTTTGACTCCGAAGCCGGAGAAACGGTTGTTGACGTACTCCCTGTTCCCTTCCACGCATACCGCCTCTTCTCGAGAGAGAATGCAAGTGAAGCTTTGCTCGACAGGGTTGAAGCAACAGGAGTAGCTATGGCAGTCATCACCGCAGATGGACGACTCGTAGTCCAGCACCGTGCTATCGGTATATCGCACATGCTTCATGATGACGGTGGCAAACCGCGCAATAACGCAACCTATACAGACATCCCTGGCGCAAGTGCGGCTGGCATGCTTGATGCAAAACGCGGCGAAAAGCCCGGTACTATAGCCCCCATCGGAAATGCAGAGGCCACTCGTGGCGTTGGTAAAGAATCCATAGAAGAGCTTGGTATCCATACTGAGGCAGAGGTTATTGGCATAGCGCATGATAAGCAGAAGCCGCATCATGAAATAATTCTCTTCGAGAAAATCCCCCTCACCGCTACAGAACTTTACGCTAAGTCGCGTGAAGAGAGTCGTAATCGCAAGCTCGCTGAGTTCGATTTTGAGGAAAGGTTCTTCGACATACCAGCCACACCTGAAGCAATCATGAAACTTGTCAGCGAAGTGAAGTGCCCACTCCCGCCAACCCATGCTGCGACATTTGTCGCAACCGGGTATACGCTCGTCTTGCAAGAAAAAGGCGTTGAGGCTGCCCAGCAGTGGAAGGCTGACGTTGAACAAGCCATCAACAAGAACGTCCGTGAAATTGATGCTACGGTTAAGCACTACTACGAACAGTACCCTGATGCTAAAGATATCGTCCCTGAGCGGTACTGGGGCACTCATGTGCCACCTCGCAATCTAAACGGCTATTCCGCCAACTATGGTCCCGAGGAACAAGGGCTGCCGAAACTCGAGGATGAGCTCGTCCGCGTTGGCCTGGTCGAGGAAAAACGAGAAGTTGTCAACCATATTTACTCTATAGACCTCGACGGTGTCATCACCGATCCACAAAAGAAGAAGGTTATACATCCTGAACTATTCGACGAGATTATCGCTCGGCTGAGGCGTAAGGAGCCAGTGGCGCTCAACACAGGACGTTCAACCAAATGGGCGCTTGAGAATGTCGCGAAGGCTATTCAGGAGCGTGTCGAAGACCCAGCCGACCTAAAGTATCTCATGGTTATCGGTGAAAAAGGCAACACCTGGGCAACGTTCAATGAGCTCGGTGAAGTCCATCATGGCAAGGCCGGCAAAGTCACAATCGATGATGATCTACAGATCCAGATAAAAGGGCTAACTGCCAAATACAGGGGCATCATGGGCAACCATGACCCCAAGACTACGATGGCTAGTGTCGAGATGAACGACGGTATGGATATTGCCGAGTATACAAGACTCCGTGAGCCTTTTATAAAGGAGTTAAAGGAGCTTGTCGAGAGTCACCCCGAAGGCAAGGGTTTGAGTGTTGATGCGACGACTATCGCTGTCGATGTAGAGAACCCACACGCCGGTAAAGCGCTCG
>CAXYYW010000099.1:0-3076 GCA_964293235.1 uncultured bacterium
AGTAATGATCCAACGCTTTGTAGCGGCAGCACTGGCGATGGCCTGTTCAGTGTCATACGGACCGTTATCCAAGTTATGCTCATAATAGGTGGCATCATAGCAGTTATCATGATCATCATTGGTGGCATACGCTATATGACGAGCAATGGTGACCAGGCGGATGTGAAGGCGGCAAAAGATACCATATTGTATTCAATTGTCGGGTTAGTCGTTGCCATGGGGGGGTATGCAATAGTAACGTGGGTTGTCGGTCAGCTTTAATTAAAAGGAGTCAAAATGATAAAGATAAAAAAAGTTATTGGTTCTACACTTGTTCTTGCGGCGTTCCTCCTTGGAAATGTAGCAATGCTAACTCCTGTTGTGTCTGCTGCCCCGGCTACCGATGTTAACCCCTCGGATGCGATAAGTGGCGGGGTGAAAGCGGCTGGAGGTGGTAGCACGTCTTCAGATGCTCTGCCGAATCTCATACAAACTATCGTAAACGTCCTGCTATTTATTGCTGGTGCTATAGCGGTTATTATGATTATTCTCGGAGGGATCCGTTACGTTACGAGCAACGGCGATCAAGCACAGGTAAAAGCTGCAAAAGATACAATATTGTACTCTGTAGTGGGGCTTATAGTGGCCCTGCTCGCGTTTGCAATAGTGCAGTTCGTTGTTGCGAATATTAAGTAAGCGCTGTTGTAGACCGAGAGTAAATCTGCTATAAATGAAAGCATAACCTAGGTAACCACCTGAAACGTAAGGAGAAACAATGAAGTCACTACTCACTAAATTACGCACAAGCCTGCTTCTTATGCCGGCCCTTGTTATGGGGCTCAGCTTCCTTACTCCGGCAGTGGCATATGCGGCTGACTGTAGCACGGGTACTCTTAATGCAGCCAGTGGTGCTGACTGTGCACAAGGCGACAACACCCCATCAAATCTTTTCGAGGGTAGCGATAGCATCTTCAAACGAGTTGTAAATATCATGCTCTTCATCGTAGGGGCAGTTGCCGTCATTATGCTGATCTTCGGCGGTATCCGTTACGTCACGAGCGGCGGCGCGCAGGACCAAGTGACGGCGGCAAAAAACACCATTATGTACGCTATCATTGGTATCGTCGTGGCGATCCTCGCCTATGCTGTGGTCAACTTTGTTATCGGTGGCATATCAACAACCTAGGCGTAGCCTGTACGTAGTCTTTCAAAGTCCGCCCCCGGCGGGCTTTTTGTTTCTGTGGAGCCTTGACCTCGAGTATTCATTGTATTATAATAAAAGTATGATATTTGCAAACTTTCGACGTGCTGCAGAGAAATTTGTCAACCGCCACGCGGTGTTTGCTGTGTTGTTTGCTATCTTTACGGTCGTTGCTGTTACCGCGTTTGATGGCACTATAGTCTCGGCAGCCTGCGATGTGAGCAACCCTTCGGTTTCGTCTGGTGCGGACTGCGCCCGTGGCAATGGGCAGCCATCGCAGCTTGTTGGTGATGGCGGTGTATTCAACCGTATTACGAGCATTCTGCTTTTCGTAGTAGGAGCTGTGGCCGTCGTGATGCTTATTTTCGGCGGCATTCGCTATATCGTCTCGGGGGGTGATCAGGCAAATGTTACCGCGGCGAAGAATACGATACTCTATGCCATAATTGGTATTATCATAGCTCTGCTTGCGTACGCGGCGGTCAAGTTTGTCACAACTTCCCTGCTGAGTGGGATGACCTAAACCCCAATCCTTGCCTACAACGAAAACACCCCGTTTGAAGCGGGGTGTTTCTTAGCTAAGCTATGAGATTTACATAATCTCTATCTTGCGAGCTTGCTCCGTCTTGATCTTTGTAAAGCTAATAGTGAGCACGCCATCTTTGAGGACTGCCTCAACTTCATCTTCCTTGACCTGAACGGGCAGCGCGAGCGTACGGCTGAACTCTCCCCAGTAGCATTCCTGCATGTGCCACTGTGTGGCTTCAGCGTCATCGCCGCTCAAAAGCGTCCCGGAAATAGTCAGGATGCCATCTGAGATGCTGACATCGAGATCTGACTTATTGACACCTGCGGTTCGTGCTTTTACCACGAGCTTTTCCTGAGTCTCGTAGACATCGACGGCAAGCTGCCCGGGCATTGGCTCTTCGTCTTCCCAATTTTCTTCTGCTACAACAACGGTACCTGCGTCATCAGCTGGAGCTGAATCGTCAGTCAAGAATGCCGCTGCGAGCTCATCTTCCATGAGCAAATCGTCGTTTTGCTTTTGTCCTCGTGCCATAAATCCTCCACTTCAACAGTATTCGACAACCTAATTATATCCGAAATTGTAGAGAATCTGCAATAATATGGGATGGAATACGTAAAAACTACAATGATTGATAGGCTTTTAAGCATCGTCGCGCCCCATCGCTGTAGCTCTTGCGGCGAAATTGGCGCAATTTTTTGTGAAAGTTGTAAGCAGGACATCATTTCCGAGCCATCTACGGGGTGTGTCCTGTGCGCGAAGCCCTCTGGTCAGCGAGGTTTATGTGAGTCGTGTGCTAGGCGCACGCGAATCTTCCAAGCGTGGTGTGCCGGTGAGCGTAGAGATGGGTTGAAGCGGTTGATTGATGCCTATAAGTTTGATAGTAGTCGAGCGGCGGCATCCGTGTGCGCTGAATTGCTCAATGGGCTTGTCCCGCAGCTGCCGTCCAATACGGCCGTTGTCAGTATCCCATCGGCTTCACGGACGGTGCGAGCGCGCGGATTTGATCATATGGCAAGGATTGCGAATGGATTCGCAAAAATGCGTGGCATGCAGCGCGCATATCCTCTTGAAAGAGCATCGTCTGCTACACTGCACTTCCTGCCGCGGTCGGAGCGCATCAAGCTCGGCCCTTCCCTCTTTCGACTTTCAAACGAGCCCGTTCCTGAAACTATTCTTTTGCTCGACGACATTGTGACGACAGGAACAACACTGAGTGCGGCCGCGAACCTTCTGCGAGATGCCGGAGCGAAGACGATTTACGCTGCCACGCTTGCTCGACAGCCAGATGACTAAAAAGAAAAACGAGACATAAGAGCCTCGTTTCTCTTTTTGGCGGAGGAGGGGAGATGGTTCGCTTCGCGAACGCT
>CAXYYW010000100.1:0-3074 GCA_964293235.1 uncultured bacterium
ACACTACTCTCAGCGGGTTTGCCCGTCGATGTATCAATGATGTGGTGCTGTATCTTTCTACCTTGTTTCCATGAGCGCTTAACAGTCGAGCTGGCTGCAAGCGCCCCCTTCTGAATCTTGATATCTCCTACTTTTTGCGTTGAATCACAGGGATGCTCGAGTGCAAACGTCACCAGCTCACTCGCCTGGACGTAAAGGTCCCCACCACCGTTAACAATAAACTCTTTTACCTTGTGACGGCGCAAGATTTTGGCATACTCGTCTATCAGCCACCCCTTACCAAACCCGCCAAAATCGAGTACAGTACCTTTATTGACTCGAACGCTTGACTTCGTCCACGATAAACCTGACTCTTCAGATACGAGCGCATGGCGCGTACTCATAGTATCTCGAAGCTTACCATAGCCGAGGGTTTGCAATGTATTACCAACCAAGGGCGAAAAAACGCCCTCCGTATCTTCGTAGAGAGTATGTGCAAACGTCAACATGTCGAACATCTCTGATGGTATGTGGCGAATAACACCTTCTCTCGCAAGTTTCGCGACGAGAGAATCCTCACGAAAACGCGAATCCCGCCGGTCAAATTCGGCAGTATATGTCGCGAGCGCTTCCCGAATGCTGTCACTGAACGTCCCCCCATCGAGCCGTTCAAGCCACCAGTGGGTGCCTATGGCTTCAAATTCGTATATGTCAGAGGGTGTTGTCATATGCCTATGCCTGGGCTTGCGTGGCTATTGCGTCAAGTGCATCATAAAACGCGCTGGAGGTGAGACTCGCACCACCTATGCGGCTTGGCATCATTGAGCCCATGCTCTGGCCAGTCATCACACCGCTCACATTACTCTCAAAACTCTGAATATACATAGCAGATTCCGGGTCGACATAGTCGTCACTAGTCGTTACTGACGTAATTTTGCCACTCGAAATGGTTACGGTTACTTTTATAGAGTTCGTGTCACCGTGTGGGACAAAATAGCTCTGCGAGGCGGTATATGTCCCGTCTTTATAGCTCCCTGAAGTCGTAGTGGAACCACTATTTCCCGAAGACGTTCCGAAATTGCTTGACGATGAGCTATTCTGTGACGTCATGGTAGTAGTGCCCGTTGTCGATATATCCTGTTTCGTAAAGAGCATTGCCCCAACAACTCCAGCGGTTCCAAGTATTGCCACTGTTCCAACCACCGCGAAAATTTTATTTCGTGTGTCCACCGAGAAGAACCTCCTTAATTTGTCTGCGGGGTAGTGCTTGAGCCGCTACCACTATTGTTATCTGTTCTTGAGTTTGGGTAAAAGCGCCTGTCCCCGTCCCCGTTACCCGGAAGTTGCAAATTACCTCCGCGAAAATCACGATCACCGTCCAGCGCCGAATGACCTAGTAAATACCCAAGGCCAAGCCCAGCAAAGAACAGCACGACACCAGAAATGATTGCTATGGTTATGGCGTTTTGATTCTTCTTCGCTTTTGACTGCTCGACAACCGCCGGTTGCACGATAGTTTGCACTACCTGAGGTTCGGGGTGTGGTTGTTGCTCAACAATGTCTTTGTCAGCTTGCTCTTTTAGAGCGTCAGTATCCTTGGTTGCCATAGTATATTCTCCTTATACCCACCCAAGATACGGCACTTTCCTGAAAATCAGCTTAGGATTTTAGCTGCAAGTTAGTCATCCCAAAACGCCGCTCTTTTCAGAACGGCGTTCCTTGCCCAAGTGAGACGGGACTATCTATAAGAGATTTACTTTGATCTCTTTTCGATAATCTCAGCAGCAACGTTTGGTGGGACTTCCTCATAGTCGGCAAGCTCCATGGTGCTGGCTGCGCGGCCTTGGCTCATGCTGCGGATGTCTGACGTGTAGCCAAACATGTTCGCAAGAGGAACGAAGGCTTTGACGAGCTTGGCGCCGCCCATGAGGTCTTCCATGCTTTCGATACGACCACGGCGAGAGTTGAGGTCGCCGATGATATCGCCCATGAAATCCTCAGGAGTTGTTACTTCGACAAGCATGACAGGCTCAAGGATAACAGGCTTCGCCTGCGGGATACCGTTCTTCGCTGCAAGCACACCTGCAAGTTTGAAGGCGAGTTCACTCGAGTCGACATCGTGGTATGAACCATCGTGGAGCGTTGCCTTGACGCCGATAACCGGGTACCCAGCGAGGATACCGCCCTGGAGCGTCTCCTCGATACCAGCCTTAACAGCCGGTCGATACTCTTGCGGAACGACACCACCCTTGATTTCGTCGGCAAATTCGAAGCCTTCACCGCTCTCGGTAGGCTCAAACTTGACCCAGACGTCACCATACTGACCACGGCCACCAGACTGCTTCGCGTGCTTACCCTGGACATCAGATATGCCACGGATAGTTTCACGGAAGGCAACTTGTGGCTCACCAACATTTGCCTCGACTTTGAATTCGCGCTTCATGCGATCAACAAGAATCTCGAGGTGAAGCTCGCCCATGCCCGACATGATTGTCTGGCCGGTTTCTTCATCGGTGTGGATACGGAAAGTTGGGTCTTCTTCGGCGAGTCGCTGGAGAGCAATGCCCATTTTTTCCTGGTCAGCCTTGCTCTTTGGCTCAACGGCAATAGAGACAGGTGGTTCCTGGAACGTAATACCTTCGAGTGCAATAGGATGCGCGACGTCACAGAGGGTTGCGCCCGTGAAGGTGTTCTTAAGACCAACCACTGCGGCAATGTCACCTGCGGAAATCTCCTCGATATCTTCGCGCTTATCAGCGTGCATTCGGACGATGCGTCCAACACGCTCTTTCTCACCAGTAGTCGTGTTGAGAACGTAGCTTCCAGCTTTCAAGACGCCACTGTAGACGCGAACGAAGATAAGCTTACCAACATATGGGTCGGTTGCAATCTTAAACGCAAGCGCGGCCATAGGATCTTTGTCACTTGGATGTCGAGCAATCTCTTCACCAGTTTTTGGGTTTTTGCCCCAGATTTCGGCAACGTCGAGCGGACTTGGCAAGTAATCGACCATGAGGTCAAGCACCTTTTCGACGATAACACCGCGGCCATCACCACCTGTGACGAGATAGAAGTCACCAGCAAGCACGCGCTTG
>CAXYYW010000101.1:0-3066 GCA_964293235.1 uncultured bacterium
CTATCCACCAGACGCCACACATGCCGAGAACCTCGGTGGCATAGGCGCCGTCATAGGTCACGAGCTGACGCATAGTTTCGACGACCAGGGCTGTGAGTTTGACGAACATGGCAACACGAACCCATGGCAGACCAAAGCAGAGCGAAAGGCGTTCGACAAACTCGCGCAGAATATCGTGAAACAGGCCGACGCGTTTGAAACCGTTCCAGGCACGTTCCTCCAGGGAAAACTAATACTCGGCGAGGCTATCGCCGATGTCGGCGGTCTCGCGCTCGCAGTTGAAGCGCTGGAAGATAAGTCGAAGCTACAGGAACTCTTTGTCAACTTCGCAACCTGCGAATGCGGCGCCACGACGCCAGAGCGCGCTGTCGAACTCGCAAAAGTCGACCCGCATCCGCCGTCACCGTTCCGCGTCAACTGCGTCGTCAACCACAACGATGCCTTCTACGAGGCGTACAACGTTACAAAGTCAGACAAGCTCTACCTCCCACCTGAAAACCGCGCGAAGATTTGGTAACTTACGAATTCGACTTGAGCTGTGGCCCATCTATGCTGCGTTTTGCCATCGGGCGAGCTCCGGGGGGCGTAGATCCAAAATACACAACCTCCAGACTACCGCCTGATTTCACATCGAAATTACCGTTTGCCATAGCTAAATCTATAGCTGTTGGCGAGTAACCGCCCTCTCCTGCTTCACGCACTCGTTCCACTGCACCCTGGTGCTGCCTATGCCAATCGTCACTATGTCGCTCTGCCATATCCACTCCTTTTTGCCTCAATATTATTCAGTATCTTGAGGAAGACTATCTGCGGGGTAAAGATGCCTCACCTCATCAGCCGTAGATGGTCTACCTTCTGCACTAGGTATGTATACCGTAAAGCCTCTACGCCCCCATTTATTCCAGCGCTTAACACGCTCTGCTCGAATACGTGCCTCAGCCTCTTCGCGAGTTGGTGGACGGAAAGCTCCTACTAACCTCTCAATAATCTGCGCGCCCCAGCGCCTACGTGAAGCCTCATCAGCATCCACCGCACCTGGTCCTACATCAAATTCACCGTGCGTCATAACAACTCCTTTTCGAATATTGTAGCACGACTCATAGCATAGATATTGCTCATGCTTGCTTGTTTGTGACCTCAGGGTATAATCTGTGCAATATGAAGCAGAACAACAGCGTTTCTAGACAATCAAGCGACAGCAAGGGAAGATCGTGACGAACTTTATAGATTTCCGAACAGCACCAGAGCATCAGAATAGTCGAGTTTTCACGGGCAGACTGTCTAGCACTATAGGCAGTTTTCAGGTGAGAACAGACGGGGTGCCTGTTCGATTTATCGATGAAACCATACCAGACAGGCTCGCAGAAGCTATTATTAACGGTCAAAAACGACAAGGTCGGTTATTTGGGAGCAAAGTATTCGATTGCTACTATTTTGCGGCTGCCATCCATGGACTCCCACTTGATGAAGAATCTGCTTACGGTTTTGAAATTGATACAGAGACACGCACAGCCGAAGAGGACACTCCAGAAACCGATGTAGTAATCGGGAGAGGATACCATGATATCCCCATCATACCGGACCACGTTATAGTTCCTGCGCATCAATTGGCAGGAGAGGACGTTATAACCCCCTCATATCTCCATAAGTTGGGCATAAAAGGTCCCATATGTATTTCAGGCTTAGGAAAAGCTATGCGACTTATGGGCTCAGGTAAGGCTCATCCTATTACTAGACCTAACACCTCTCAGACCCACTAAGAATGCGCGCTAAATGATACGAGCGCCCAGAACGACCTTCAATAACGTCAAAACGTAAGCCGCATTACTCAACCGTATAGCCTGGGAGAAAATTTGGGACAGTTTCAAAGCAATACAATCTGTGAACCGTAGCGCCGTCTTGAGCGCTAAGGCTAACGGAGCACTTAATGGACGTTTCTGTATGAATAAAGCTTATATTCAACCACGCATCTTCATAACCTTTATTAAACTCATCAGTCGTAACACTACTAAACCCGCCCTCCTGTTGAATGTAGGCTTCTATGCCATTATCTTCTTTAGCAATATCATAAGAGACCAACCTCACGAATCTTCCTTCTGGACCACAGGTGATAGCGCCCTCGCTGAATTTTGCGCTTGCTTGGTGGCAAGTTTTCTTGAAACTAGCAGATGTGGCGTCAACACCAGGACTATTGGTAAGCTGAGTATATAGCTGATACAGGTCTTCAGATGCCTTGTCCAGTGCATCTATCTGTGCGCGACTTGGTTGCTTGGTAGCGAAGAACAGTATGACCGCGACTAGTGCGCAGGCTGCTCCAATAACAAGAGTGAAGATTACGACCTTGCTAGCTTTCATCTTATTGCTGTTTTTTGATTGTTTCTTCATTGTTAGCCCCCCTGTTATGGCCCTAGTGTTTCTGTGTAGCCCTATAGCGTAAGCTAAGAACTGTTACTATTAGTATAAACAATACACTGGCGAACACTACTAACCAGCGACTGTCTTTTGCCTCGGTGTTGTTCGCGGGTCTGGCCGCCGAAGGCTCTACAGCCACACTGCCCAAAGTACTGGCGATATCTAGGTCGGTTCCGGGATGAGTTATGAATTCATAGTCAGAAGACTGCTCCACGCTAGATATTTGCCGTGTACCCTCGGTTTTAGCAATACTACCGTCTGACGCTTCTACTGCGTTGTCAGATGCGCCAGAGCTGTCATCATCAGCGTTAGCAGCCGCTACCATAACATATTCTCCATCACATGCGTCGTCTATACCGTCCTTGTCACTGTCAATACCGGAGCCATCGCCAATAACACAGACTTCCTTATCGTTAGGTGTACCATCACCGTCATAGTCATTCATGTCCGTAGCCACTAGCACATATTTATACAAGTCATGACTCTGGCCAGTACTATCGGCATACACTACGTGTAGTTGATGATAGCCAGGTGAGACAGTGTCTGGGATTTCAAAGGTCGCCGTAACGGTGCCATCGGGCTTCACTGTCGCCTGACCGATAGTTATAGGTGTCGAATGAAGTTCGACAGAGGCGGATACGTCCTGAACTATAG
>CAXYYW010000102.1:0-3055 GCA_964293235.1 uncultured bacterium
CGTGACCTCTATGTTTATACCGAGCTTGTGCGCAAGCTTTTGGACGACGTAGAGCCCGAGGCCGGTGCCGGAGGTTTCGCGCGTACGATAATCTTCTGAGCGGTAAAATTTCTCAAATATGCGTTTTTGGTCGGCTTTGCTAATACCAATGCCTGTATCTTTCACGGCAAACAAAACGCCCTCGCCTGTTTTGCGGATATGGAGCGTGACACTCCCCTCTTGTGTGTACTTGATAGAATTCGTGATGAAATTCTGCAGTACTTCCTCGAGGTAGAGGCGGCTGGAATTGACCGTGCCAATATGCCCGACGACATCGAGGTTAAGGTGCAGCTTGCGCTCGCGAGCACGTGGTTCGTATTTGCTGTGGAGTTCGGCAGCGAGTGCATCAATGTCTATGGGCTCAGGCGTATCACCAACGCCTCGTTCAGCGCGCGACAGTGTCCCGAGATCATTGACCATGTTTGCAAGGAATACAATCTGCTCGTGGGCTTCGTCAAAGGTCTTTTTAAGTACCGATGGCTCGGCCTTGCGCTCAAGCAGGAGCTGCGCGTTGCTTATAGAGCCCTCGACTATAGTAATAGGCGTGCGAAGCTCGTGGCTAATAACAGAGATAAACTCGTCGCGCTCTTCCTCAAGACTCTTGTCTTTCGTGATATCTTCAACGATGAATATATAGCCCTGGACAACACCATGTTGGCCACGGACTGGGTTAATGGTAATACCGAGGCGGATTTGGTCACCGTCACTGTATTTGAGCACGATATCTTCTCGTCTGGTCATGTAGGTTGTTTGCACGAGGTCCATGAGGCTCACCGGGGTGCTATCGGAGCTGTTAAAGGTATGGAATACACTACTGACATTTTTGCCCGTGATACTTTCGTTTGTGTCAATGAGTGCGAGGAGGGCTGCGTTGTAGAGGCGGATTGTCCCTTTTGCGCTGACACTCATGACACCGACACTCATGCTGTTGATGATAGTGATAAGCTGGCCGCGGTCAGATGCGTGATGCTCGCGAGCACGTTCAAGCTCTTTTACGGTGTGATGTGACCTGATTTGGACTATAAGCGCGTAGGAAACTGCAATGAGTGCAAGGCCGAGCCATGCAAGCAAAATGAGTGTATTGATACCTGAGGTGAAGACGAGAAAGAGCGTCAGCGGAATAAGCAGTACAATAGATACCCACACGAGTGACTCGGCGGTACGCTTCGAAATACTCCCTCCCTGCGGCCTCTTTGTATTCATCTGCTACGATTATGCCATAAGCGCTATGGATTTGGCTATAGCGTTGGGCTTTCGGACTTGATTACCTTGCGGCGAGCCTTGTAGTCCGGCATGCACGACTCGACGAGGCCCCAGAACTCTTTGGAATGGTTCATATGCCTCGTGTGGCAGAGTTCGTGTATGAGCACGTAGTCTATGAGCTCGGTGTCGAGTAGCATGAGGCCGACGTTGAGCGAAATAGTTCCTTTGCTTGAGCAGCTTCCCCAGCGGCCCTTTTGCGTGCCAAATCTGACGCGAGCATAGGAAAATCCGTGTTCTTCCGCGAGGTACTTGAGCCGTCTGGGCAAATACGCTCGCGCTTCTTTTTGCAGCGCTTTGCTCAGATGTGGCTTAAGCGCTTTTTGTACTTTGCTATCTGTGTGGAACAGGGTTTCCGGGTATTCGACGGTGATAGTAAGGCCATGTGTTGCAACAGAGGTGGAAGTGCCAGGTACCGGTGTGAAACGTATGGTGTGTGACTGCCCTACTCTATCGCCATCGTTGAGAATACGAGTTCTTTTGCTATGCTTCGCTTGCCACGTACGGATATTCGGGCGCGAGGATTCTATAAGTTCTTCGGCGTGACGAAATGCCGCAAAGCGCGGGAGTGTCACGACAAGATTTCCGTCTTCGTTCATGCGGAGTCGAACATAACGGGCCTTCGCATTGCGACGTACAGTAATATGACCGAACTCAGGATCGTCAATACCCTCGGGGGTTTTAGATTGAAATAGGGCGACGGTCTTTACCCTGGGGTCTTGTCTGGTTGACGGGTTCGGGCTTTGGCTCATTGTATGGTACCACCAATTTCTTTAGGACTATTCTTGCCTGTGATGGGAAGTTGTGTCGGCCACTTATAACAACGTATTTTTCAAATTCGGTTGGAGCGGTAAATTTGCGAAGCTGCAAATCAAATTCTTCTTGCGACAGCGATCGATTAAACGAGTCTTCTTCCCTTTTACTACTTCGCTTCACGCTGCGTTTTCGTGCCGTGATTTGGTCAGATTGAACCCAAACATAGAGGAGATTGTAGCCGGCAGTACGGGCAACCCGCCCAAGCTCGGTACGGCTAACGCGTGGGTTGTGACCGCCGTCTATGATGATAGTCTTATGTGTCCTTAGGAGTTCGCGGAGTTGCAACCCGGCGACACGCGCGACTATGAGATTTTCGTCGTCGGTATGCGTGATTTCGTTAAAAAGTTCATAACGAATTTCGTCAAAGCTAACGAGTGGTGCGTTGAACATGTCGGCAAATTTACGCGCAAAATAGCTCTTGCCTGCGCCAGGATACCCTATGGTCACCAAAAGAAATGGTTTCGCCTGTGAACTGCTCTGCATACTATGACAATTATACACGATTTTGCCCAGTCGCTTACAAGCGACGGGTTGTCCGTGCCTTGCAAGGCACGGGTATACTATAATGCTTCCTGTGTGGGACGTGTATGTTCTGGTGTCGGATACAAAGAAGGGCTGGCACCATTATGGATATAGTAGTGACCTAAAACGACGCTTTGCAGAGCACACCACGGGCAACGTTTCGTCTACCAAGCCTTATCTTCCGCTACGGCTTAAGTATTATGAGGCATACGATAATCTAGCAGCAGCAAAGCATCGTGAGATAATACTGAAAACAAGTCGTTCAGCAACAAAGGCTCTGCATGGTAGAATATAACGTGCGAGCATATAGGGGAGTAGCTCAACGGTAGTCCGGTCGCTCGCGTGCGACGGATAAAAAGTAGCGGTCTCCAATCCGTGCCTTGCAAGGTACGGAGCAGGTTCATTAATATGTTAGTGC
>CAXYYW010000103.1:0-3038 GCA_964293235.1 uncultured bacterium
CTGCCGTTAATCGTGTATGTTCCCTCCGTCAGGTACACCTTCCCACCAGCCGCAGCAGTTAGGGCATTGTTGATGACTGTTTGGTCACCAGTGCCAGTTGCGACGTAGTCAGCACCATCCTTGAGTGCTTGAGAAGCATTTGAGGCTGCCACGATCTTTGTTGCGGTGCTTCGGTCACTCTGCCACTTGCCATTACTGTAGGTGAGCAGCTGCTTCGTTACGGTGTCGTACCACATCATCCCCTCGGTTGGGGAAGCTGGGCGAGTAGTACCACCAGTGAGCGTCAGCGCCTTGTCGGCGGAGATGACAGTGCTTTGATTCAGGTTGATACTGGTTGCGTTGGTCGTTCCAACATTTAGGGCAGTGGCCGTGTTTGTGTCGATGCTACCGGCTACTTGCAAATCGCCGCCAGCCGTAAAGCGGGCAACGGTCGTTGAGGTTGTACCATTGTATGTATTGAGTCTGAGTAAGTCTGCTGTTTGTCCGACTTCTCCTTCAAATACGCCAACGACGCTTCCGGCATCGGCCGAGCGTATGTATAGATTTGCGGCGTCCTGAACGTCCGTTGAATTCCATAGGTAGAATGTTGAGCCTGTGGCAGCTGGACAGTTACTCGATGTACCGTTATACACACAGATAGTTGCTGGGCTTGCTTCTGTAGCGAGAGAAGTGTTTGGCAGGAGGAAGCTGCGATTTGCCGTCAGTGTGTTCATGGTGATAGTCGCAGTGTATCCACTTCCATCTGACATAGAAATCTTGCCAGCAGTCGAGTTGTTGCCAAGGACTACTTGGTTGTTTGACGTGTCGACGGCGAAGATGTTTGAACCAGCGGCGTTTTGTATAGCAAAGGCCTCGGTGCTGTTGGCGGTGCGGTTGGTCAACTTCGCGCCGTTTTCACCACGTGCCTGGTTGGCATAGACGGTGCCCGTACCTGCGTCGTTGATAGTGCTGGTACCTGGGGTAGAGCTGAATGTATTGTCAGCGAGGTAGTTGGTGTCGGAGGTGCTGTTGCTGATGTTGATGGCGTAGTTCGTAGTGGTCGCTGAGCTGTCTGTGATACTGTTGCCCGTGATAGTGTTGGAATCGGAATTGTCGACGTAGATGGCGTTGTTGTTTGTGGTGCCGCCGTTGTTGTCGAACTTATTGGAGGCAACAATGTTATTCGATGAAGTGGTGTTGATATTTATACCCTGTGCTGCGTTGCTCTGAAATACGTTGCCCGTAAAAGTATTATGTGATGAGTTAGTAACGTAAGCACCTACACTATCACTACCCTGAGAGGTATTGCCAGTTATAGTGTTGTATGAGGAACTGACGAGATAGATATTTGAGGCACTATTTGAGCCTTGAATTAGGTTGCCCGTAAGAGTGTTATATGTAGAAGATACGAGGCTAATGCCACGCGCACTGTTTTCTATAGTATTGTTGCTTATGATTGTGTTTGAAGAATTATTCAAAACAATACCACCAATCAAATTGCCTGAGCCATAGAAGATATTATTTACGAAAACATTGCTGATTTTTCCGCCGGCCCTTGCTGTCGTATTACTACCACCCCCCATGCCGTTGAAGTAAATGCCAATCTGGAGACCGGCAGTTTGATTTGTTCTATTACCGTCAATCTTGATATCTTTAACTGTCACGTTCGTGCCCGTTGCTGTGTCACTATTCACAATGCCTTGGAAGTCAGTATTAATTCCGTCCTTGAACCTAATCACCGTGCCAGCGCCTGCTCCGGCGAGCGTCGTATTGTTCGGCACCGAGATGCTGCCGTTGACGGTGAAGGTACCTTCCGTCAGGTAGACCTTCCCGCCAGCTGCTGCCGTGAGGGCTGCATTGATTTCTGTCTGCTCGTCTGTACCGTCTGTGACATAATCTGCACCATCCTTGAGCGCTTGGCTTGCATTGCTTGCGGCGACAATCTTTGTGCTTGTTGAGCGATCCGCTTGCCACTTGCCGTTGGCGTAGATGAGGAGTTGTTTCGTTGTGGTGTCGTACCAGAGCATACCTTCAGTCGGTGAGGCAGGGCGAGTAGCGCCACCCGTCAGCGTGAGGGTCTTGTCAGCTGCAACAATGACATTTTGGTTCAGGTTAATGCTCGTGGCGTTGGTGGTGCCGATGTTAAGCGCGGTAGCCGTGTTTGTGTCAACCGCTGGCGTCAAAACGCCAGTGTCAGCACGGGCCGTGCCGTCGATAGTCATGTTCGTCGAGGTTTGAACCGTTGTCGTGTTCTGTATGAAGCCTGCTGCAGTTAGCCCGCCTAGTTTTGCGGCGTTCAGAGCGTAGGGGACGGCTGACATCCGCTTCATGGGGAGCATTTCGCCGTCACCACCACAGTCGGTGTTGAAGTCGGTAGCTATCGTGCAGCTCGATGTGTCACCGATATTTACACTCAGCCAGATTGTATCCTGGTTCCAGTCAACGCTATTGCCAAATGGGTTGATGCTACCGAGCTGAACTGAGATGTAGCCATTTCTGACCACGACGCCGTGGCTACCACTGTTCAGCCAGGCTTCTGTCCAGAGTAGGGTGCCGCCAGGGTTGCCGGCGGTTGTACCGCTGCCATCTTGATAAAGTTTGAATTCGACGTTGTAGTATCCGTCTGGCGCGGTTGCGCCCTGTGCGTTTAGAAGCCGGCCTTGGAAGTTGAGTTGTTCATTAATTCCCGTAGCAGCAAAAACAGGGGTAGCAAGCAATATACTTGCCCCTGCGAGAAAAGTACCCAAAATCAGGGCACCGCAACGGACCTTGCGGATAATTCCGCTAAACATAAAAAGCATTTCGCCCTTTTTGTTTTAGTTTTAATTGTTAACTCTCACTTTGATAAAGCCGTGTTTGTCTCTCTTGGTTTTATCTATTACAAAGCATAACCGAGTTGTAAGTAAAATGCAAGGGGTTTTATAGATTTAATTCGCGAGGAGCTGACCGCGTTTTGAAAGGATGCTTTTTTCGCGTCGTTCACCGAGCCAGAAGCTCACAAGAATCGCGACCGAACTGGTATAGAGCGGCCATAGCAGGATCAGCTTGCTGAGCGTGTC
>CAXYYW010000104.1:0-2983 GCA_964293235.1 uncultured bacterium
CATTTCGCCTATAGTGAACCGTCCTTCAACCGTCTTCACAAACAGGTAGGCAAAAATCGCGAAGAATACCAGGTTTAGCACGAATCGCCGAGCGACATCCATACTGTGCCAATAGCCAGACTGTTTCGCTGTTATATCCACCGTCTCTTGAAAATGCCGCTCAAAATGCCGAAACTCCAGCACTTCCTGCACGAACCTCTTCACAACCCGTATTTGCGCGATAACTTCAGCGAAGCGCCCACTTGCTATGTCGGTTTGTTCGTTTTTATCGTTCTGCCATTTCTGCCATTTTTTACTTGTCAGTGCGGTTAACCAGAGGAATATAGGGTATAGGACAAAAAGGAGCGCCGCAAGCTCAAGGCTATAAAAGCTGACAATGATAAGCGTCAGTATCATGGTGAGAAACATCTGGAAGAAGTTGTTCGCGAACATATTGGCAAAGTTCGTCACTTCGAAGATTGTTCGGTTTAGCCGGTTAATTATGGTTCCCGTCAACTCTTTGTCGTAGTAGCTTTGCGGCAGCTTCAGAAGATGCGTGTAGTATCGTTCGCTCAGTTGTTTCTTCAGCTTTGCGCTCATAATGTCACCGAGATACCCACCCCAGTTTGTAAAGAGCGTATTTGCAATATCGGCCGCGAACAGCCAGACCGCTATCATAAGCGCGCCCTGAATATCCGCTTCACCAGCTCTCAGAGAATTTACTATCAGGTCGGTCGCGTCCTTAATAAGAAACGGCGCAACAAGTGACGTAACGCTCATGAGGATCGAAAAAATCACTATGCCAACGTAGTACGGCCACAGATTCCTGGCGTATCCGATAACTTTTAGTAGCTGTTTCATTGTTATCTATCATACAATATAAGCATGAAAAGCATCGTCGATATCGACCCGTGGCTGAAACCGTACGCAAATCATATAGCTGGCCGTCGTTCGTATATCGCACACAAAGAAAAAGAGCTGCTCGCCGGCAAAAGTCTCGCTGAGTTCGCACTCGGATACGATTACTTCGGGTTGCACCGCACTAGCACAGGCTGGGTCATGCGCGAATGGGCCCCGAATGCCACGTCTATATTTCTTGTCGGAGACATGAATGACTGGCGCGACAACGAGCAGTTTGCATTTTCATCTGTCGGCAATGGCAACTGGGAATTAACACTTCCCGCAAACGCACTTCATCACGGCGACCACTACAAATTGCATATCCACTGGCCAGGTGGTGAGGGCCTGCGCATTTCTGCCTATGCTCGGTATACCGTCCAAGACGAAGCGACAAAAGAATTCAGCGCCGTGGTTTGGGCGCCAGACGAACCTTTTGCGTGGACCGACGAAGCATTTACTCCCGAGGTCGGCTCACCTCTCATATACGAAGCCCATGTTGGCATGAGCGGCGAACAACCACGGATTGCAACCTACCAGGAATTCAGTGCTCAGGTGTTACCGCGCATAAAAGCCGACGGTTACAACACAGTGCAGCTTATGGCTATTCAGGAACACCCCTATTACGGCAGTTTTGGCTACCATGTTTCGAGCTTTTTCGCGCCAAGTTCTCGCTTCGGCACACCGGACGATTTCAAAGCACTCGTCAATGAAGCACACCGGCTTGGCCTCCGTATTATTGTCGACATCGTGCACTCGCATGCGGTGAAAAACGAAGCCGAAGGCTTGAGCCGTTTCGACGGCACGGATTCACAGTATTTCCACGCGGGCAAACGAGGCGTCCACGAAGCCTGGGACTCACGCGTTTTTGACTATGGCAAACCTGAGGTCATGCACTTCCTCTTGTCCAATTGCCGTTATTGGCTTGATGAATACCACGTCGACGGTTACCGTTTTGACGGCGTGACGAGCATGCTGTACTTGCATCATGGTCTTGAAAAAGCATTCACGGGCTACAAAGATTACTTCGGGCCGGATGTCGACCAAGATGCCCTTGCTTATCTAGCCCTTGCGAATGATCTCATACATGATATAAAGCCGTCTGCACTTACGGTTGCTGAAGACATGAGCGGCTACCCGGGCCTTGCCGGCAAAGACGACATAGGCTTTGACTATCGCCTGAGCATGGGTGTTCCTGACCTCTGGATAAAAACGCTCAAAGAAAAACGCGATGAAGACTGGGAACTCGGCAGTTTGTTTCATGAGCTCACGACGAAGCGACCTGAGGAAATGGTTATTTCATACGCTGAAAGCCACGACCAAGCACTCGTCGGCGACAAGACGCTCATTTTCCGGCTCATAGACAAAGAAATGTACGACCACATGGCGCTTGACGATAAGAACCTGATTGTTGAACGCGGTATGGCGCTCCACAAGATTATCCGGCTGCTTACGGCCAGCCTGAACGGTGGTGGCTACCTAAACTTCATGGGGAACGAGTTCGGTCATCCGGAGTGGATTGATTTTCCCCGAGAAGGCAATGACTGGTCATATAGTTATGCCAGGCGCCAATGGTCACTGGTTGACTCAAAGGAACTCAAGTACGGCCAACTTGGAGCGTTCGATAAAGCAATGGTAGGTGTTATTAAATCCCTTGCTTCTCCAGCCGGCTACGTCGTAGTCGACGACGAAAAGCACACGCTTAGTTTTGAACGCGACGGCTCAGTATTTGTGTTCAATCTCTCGCCCACCGAGTCATACACAAACTTTAGCGTGCCTGCACCAGCCGGAAGCTACCATGTAGTGCTCCATACCGACTCGCCGGCCTTCGGCGGCCAAGGCCGTGTTGACGAGTCGCTTACGTACTCGACCACACAATCAAAACAGGGAGACGAGCTTTTGCTCTATCTCCCCGCTCGAACCGCACTTGTTCTACAGCGAGCCGACTAGCTCGTCAAGCGTCGCCTTTATTGCACCTCGGACTGCCGCGTCGTCCAAAAAGCTGCCATCGAGTTCAATATCTTTCTTAAACTGCAGACCAGTCGTTGTTTCACCTAATTTCCATTTAATAACAGTATTGATCTCCTTGGACTGCGCCAGACTGGGA
>CAXYYW010000105.1:0-2885 GCA_964293235.1 uncultured bacterium
CAGCCCACGGCTGCCCCAGAAATTTCTCCCCCTCTAAAAAACATTTGGTTTGCGCACCGCGCAACCAAACAAAAAACGGCGCAACGCGCCCCTCATTCTGATTTTTTACCAAACTTGGTGGGCGCTGAGGGGCTCGAACCCCCGACCCCCTCGGTGTAAACGAGGTGCTCTAGCCAACTGAGCTAAGCGCCCTTGTTGTGGTTCGGATGAGAGGACTCACACCTCCACGTCCTGGCGAACACTAGCCCCTGAAGCTAGCGCGTCTACCAATTCCGCCACATCCGCATGCAGCATCAGATATTATAGCCGATGTTGCAGGGAAAGCACAATATGGGGTAGAATTGTGTGGATGTGGGGAATTAGCTCAGTTGGCTAGAGCGCACGATTCACATTCGTGAGGTCACTGGTTCGAGCCCAGTATTCCCCACCATAACAAAACCCGGACATCTCGTCCGGTCTTTGTTTTTCTATGTCCTAGGAAGATGATCTGCGAGATGTACTATGGAGTATTCTTTCCGCAGCATTTCAATAAGTTGTTTGATGTCAGTGCCAGTTTTCACACCAGGGTTAAGCACCCCATGCGGATCACATCCTTCCTTCAGTTTCTCAAATACCCCAACAAGCTCATCCCCTACCTGCATGCGGACGAATGGCGTTCTGAGACGGCCGTCGTTGTGTTCACCTGCGATACTTCCGCCAAGTTCGACGACTTTTTAATAATAATCACCCATGAGCTTCAAGACCTTCTGCCTTTCTGTTAGCTTTGAAAGATCAAGTAACGGGTGCACATGAAGATTGGCATCTCCAGCATGCCCCCAGACAGCGAGTGACAGATGATTTGCCTCAAACAGCTTCTCAATTTCATGGACCAGGTCGATAAGCCGCTCGTGCGGTACCGAAGCATCTTCTATAACCGGTATGGCCACTTTGCCCTCGTGATTATAATTTACAACCGTTGCTGCAAGGTGACGGATAGCCCACAGCTTCTCCTGCTCTTCAGCGTCATCTGAACCCACTATGCGATCCGTGAACTTTCGCAGCTCGCGCACGGCACGTTTCTTTTTCTTGTCTCGCTGCCGATGCTCATCGTCAAACTCCACAAACAAAATCACAGCTGGCTTTTGCGCCGCGTCAACGAGTTCTTCTGGGAACACCGCGTGCTGTTCTTTCTCGGCAAATTCTATAAGATTATGGTCTATCATCTCTATGGCGGACGGGTTAAGCGCTCGCATAATATCAACTGCACCCGCAGCGGTTTCAAGATCGTCAAAAGCAGCGACAAGTAGCGCAGTGTGCGGGTTATGTGGAGCTACTTTGATGATAGCTTCCGTTATAACCCCGAGCGTCCCCTGCGACCCGACAAAGAGCGACGTAAGGTCTATCGACCCGTCACGACGCTTGACATCTCTCAGGTCGTACCCAACGCTGTCTTTGCTCACGAGAAGGTTATCGTAGTACGTATCGAGTACTTCGCCGTATTCATTCATAAGACCGTCAACGGCACGATAAATTTCGCCCTCAAGAGTTGAAAGCCCCATCTTTTTCTGGACATCTTTTTTACTGATGCGCCCCGTCTGTATCAGTTCACCGTTTGCAAGAACCACTTCAAGCTTGTCAACCCATTCGGTCATGGGACCGTATTTGAAAGATTTTTCACCAGCAGAATTATTCGCTATGGCCCCGCCTATGGTTGAATAATTGTACGATGCTGGAAACGGCGGCAAAAACAACCCGTGGGTATGCAATGTTTCTTGCAGAGACTTGAAATTCACGCCAGGCTGAACGCGAACGAGTTTTTGCTGTGTGTCGAGCTCAAGAATCTTGTTGAGATGCGCAGGAAAGACAAGAACTATACCCTTGCCTATAGCCGCACCCGTCTGGTCGGTCCCACTCCCCCTGGCTGTTATGGGAAGTACATGCCCCTTTTCGGCAAGTTGCCATGAAAAACGGGCGACTTTACGGATATCATTTGTTGAACGTGGATATATTATGAGCGACGGCATCATCTGGAGCACGCTAGCGTCGGTCGAAAAATATTTACGCGCTACGGGGCTATCCAACACCTCTCCACTCAAGTGCGACTGCAAATAACTTGCTACCTTGTTCATAAACCCCCAGGGATTATCATATTCATATCAATCATACCATAAGTATCTTGAGAATAAACCCTCTCGCATGGTTGAAATATAGCTGTTTTTCAAGTACAATATCCCCTGCTCATTGACAGTGTTCTGTTGTTACCGATTCGAGCTACGCCGTAGGCTATAGTGAGAATCGAGAGGAGAAACCGACCGTAAAACGAAGTCAATCAAACTTGTTTGATTGCGAGTTAAGAGGTCGAGTTTCGACGCGCGGACGTGGCGGAATTGGTAGACGCGCTAGCTTGAGGGGCTAGTGATTATTGCAATCGTGGAGGTTCAAGTCCTCTCGTCCGCACCAAGCAAAGTGCCGACTCATGTAGTCGGCTTTTTTTTTGGCATAAAATCAGACCAAAAGATTATCTCGTTGTATACACCGATGTCTGTGAAACAGCCCAACGATCGACATTCTGATATCGTAGAACAGATTCAGCAACTGTTCGACCCGGCTCGAGGGAGGTGCTGTTTTCCGTTGTTACGTAGCTCAAGTACGGTTGGTACAGTGCAATTGCTGGGTTGTCCTTTACCCATTGCTCATAAAATGTCTTGTATTTTGCTGCCCTCAGAGACGGGTCAAGTCGCGCGCGGGCGCTAGAGAGCGCATCATCGGCAAGCCCAGAGCGGTAGTTGGCGAAATTGAGCCCCTTGGCATTTGTCTGCGACGAATGCCAATACGGGAAGACGTCTGGGTCAGCGCCAATAGCAAGTTCGTATAGCAACACGGCATAACCGCGTGGCTGCAAGTAA
>CAXYYW010000106.1:0-2840 GCA_964293235.1 uncultured bacterium
GGCGAAGTCATAGTGTGGCGCCTCGCGTTGTATTTTACCTGGACATTTGAGATACGCGGCCAGCAGGCTATCTATCTTGCTATCTTCTCAAAACTTTCCCGAGAAGACCTGAGCTTCCATGCCAACCGTTTTGGCGGCTCGCTTGTCAGCCAAAGTACGAAGTTTATGGGTGCGTTTGAGCGCTTCTGGGACATGATTATATGGGATATTATGCCTATTCTCGCGACCGTTATTGGCTCAATCATTACCCTATCCATACTAGGGCTTTGGCAATATGGGTTGTTTTTGGTTGTGTATGCCCTCGTCTTCGCTGTTATTGTCTACTTTGGCTCCCGTTTTCTCGACGAGCGCAACCGCGACGAGGCCGACAGAAGTAACTTCACGAGCGGCTACCTTGCCGATGTGGTCACAAATATCAGTACCGTCAAAGCGTTTGGCCGCGAAGATCATGAGTACGCAAGCGCAAAAAAGCATATTTCAAGATGGTTCGATGCTTCAACGCGACTGAAATGGGGTGTTATATGGGCGACATCAGCATTTAGTAGCATGTACGCCATAGGCGCGACGGGGGCTTTTATATTTGCAGTACTTGGAGCGCAGTACGGTATCGCCTCGGTCGGCATGGTGTATCTGGTCTTCATCTATGCCCTAAACATCAACAGACAACTATGGCAACTCAACAACATAACGAGGACATACAGCCGGGTTATTGGTGATTCTCACGAAATGACAAAAATTCTAATGAAGGAGTTCGATTTGCTCGACTCCTCTGGAACACCACTTCGCCCCACGCATGGAGCAGTTAGTTTTGAACACGTCTCGTTTGCCTATGACGCTGGTGAGGGCGAACATGTTTTTAATGATTTCAACCTCACTATACCTTCCGGCCAGCGTATTGGCGTCGTGGGACATAGTGGTTCAGGCAAAACGACTCTAACAAAAATATTGTTGCGGTTTGCGGATATAGACGCTGGCACAATCTCTATAGACGGCCAAGACATTAGCCAGGTTACACAACAAAGCCTCCACGAATCGGTGGCGTATGTGTCACAAGAACCGCTTCTCTTTCACCGCTCACTTCGCGAGAATATCGCCTACGGTAAGCCAGATGCAACTCAGAAAGAAATCGAGAGGGCTGCGGTTCAAGCAAATGCCCACGAATTTATAACGGGACTAAAAGATGGCTACGACACGCTTGTCGGCGAGCGCGGCGTGAAGCTTTCGGGCGGACAACGCCAGCGAATCGCCATAGCTCGTGCCATCTTAAAAGATGCGTCTATACTTGTGCTCGACGAAGCGACCAGCGCGCTTGATAGTGAAAGCGAGCGACTTATCCAAAGCGCTCTTGCGGAGCTCATGAAAGACAGGACAAGCATCGTTATAGCGCACCGCTTGTCAACCATTTCAAAACTCGACCGTATTATTGTGTTGGAAAATGGCGCTATCGCTGAAGACGGCACGCATGATGAGTTGCTGAAGCAGAAAGGCATCTATGCAAAGCTCTGGGCTCACCAGTCAGGCGGATTTATAGAAGAATAGCCGCCCATAGGGACGGCTATTCTGAGTGAAGAACCCGAGAGCTTTACTCTTTTGTTTCCTCTTCAGCCTCAGGAGCGGTGGCTTCGCCTCCCTGCTCTGATTCGTCTTCGCTTTCATCTTCAACCTCACCACCTGCGGCATCATTTGCAGCCTGGAGAGCGCTTGGCTCCCAAACACTTGCGACCTGAAGATCGAGCACACTTTGCTTCTCTTCGTCTTCGTCTTCTTCGTCGTGGCCATCGTTATGCTCGACAATTTCAACATTCTCCGGCAGGTTGATATCACCAACAAGCACTTTTTCGCCGGCTTCTTTCAGGTGGCGGATATCAATTTCAAGCGCATCTGGCATCTCGAGCGGCAGAGCTTTCACTTCAATACTATCGATATTCTGCAAAATGATAAGTCCAGCTCGCTCAGCTTCGCTCTCGCCCTCGCCGACAAGATGAATTGGAACCTCAGCCTCAATAGGCTTGTTCTGGCGAACCGCGTGAAACGCAACATGGCTGATGCGGTTCTTTGCTGGGTCAAGGCTAATTTCCTTCACCATAGCTATCTTCTTTTTGTCGTCAATGACGATATGTACTGGTGAGTGCTTACCCGCCGCACGCACAACCTTTTCAAGTTCATTGTAACCCGCCTGAACCGCTTTTGGCTCCATGCCAGGACCATACACAACAACAGGCACAATGCCCTCGCGGCGCAGAGCCTTAACCTTTTTACCGAACACGGTGCGTTCAGACACCTTAAGTGTGATTTTATTGTCTCCCATTTCTTTCCTTTCTGGATACTCG
Source organism: uncultured bacterium (assembly GCA_964293235.1). Taxonomy (GTDB): domain Bacteria; phylum Patescibacteriota; class Saccharimonadia; order Saccharimonadales; family Saccharimonadaceae; genus JAPUDS01. The sequence goes on from CAXYYW010000106.1 coordinate 2,331, forward strand.
TTCGGAGAACGTCTAAATTGTAGTTCTGTTATTGTAACATAAGTTACGCTTATACGAAAGTCGTCATTTAACTTTTGAAGAGGCTGCGGCCCAGAGGGCCGGCCGAACGCCACAGGGGAATTTTCTTTGGGAAGATTGTTCCCTGCGAAAATTCCGCCTGTAGAGTGTACTCTGAAGAAGTTGAGGACGGCTTGCGTGTTACAATAGTAAGCAATGGAAGCACTTATTAACCTGATAACAGGCTTCGGCATTTTTGCTATTCTTTTCGTGATTTACGCCGAATCCGGTTTGCTCATAGGCTTCTTCTTCCCTGGCGACAGCCTCCTCTTTACTGCCGGTTTCTTGTTTCAACAAGGCATTTTACCAGGCGCCATCCCCATAAACATTCATATTTTCGCATTGTTGCTCTTTCTCGCCCCCTCACTCGGTCAAAGCACGGGGTATCTGTTCGGCAAACGGGGTGGGCGGAAACTATTCGACCGTCCAAATACGAGAATATTCCGTAAAGAA
>CAXYYW010000107.1:0-2813 GCA_964293235.1 uncultured bacterium
ACCTGCAACCTTTGGTACCGGAAACCAACGCTCTATCCAATTGAGCTAACGGGGCGAATTTGGTACACCCGGACGGATTCGAACCGCCGACCCTCTGTTCCGAAGACAGATGCTCTAATCCGCTGAGCTACGGGTGCGCAACAGGGATATTATAACAGATGTAAAGCGTGTATACTAATGCTATGAAAACGCTGCAGAATGAGCCGCTTGCGCCCTATACATCACTTCATGTTGGGGGACCGGCGGAAGAACTTATAGTTGTCGATACCAGAGACGAACTCGTCACAACTCTCCAAAACATGCGCTCAAAGCCTTGGCTGCTTGGATTTGGCTGCAATGTCCTTATAAGTGACGCTGGGCTGCCTGGAAAAACAGTGGTCTGGCGAACTGGTGAAATAGCCGTCAATGATACTGAGATTGTCGCCGATGCGGGTGTTTGGTGGGACGACGTCGTGCTTGCCGCCGTTAACAGCGGCCTATGGGGGCTTGAACTCATGAGCGAAATTCCGAGTAGTGTCGGTGGCGCCGTATTTGGCAATATAGCCGCTTATGGCCAACAAGTATCTGACGCGCTCGCGTGGGTCGAGATATTCGACTTCACGACAAAAGAGATTAAACAATACAGTAAGAACGAGTTTGACTTTACGTACCGCTGGAGTTCATTACAAAACGAGCCAGACAAGATTATCCTCCGTGCCGGTTTCAACCTGAGCAATGAGCCCTTACATGAGCTCCGCTACGACTCTGCAATAGCTATTAAAGAGGAGTTGGGGCTCACTACCGACACACCCGAAAACTGCCGAGCCATAATCATCGAAACTCGCCGACGAGCCGGTTCTATATATCATCCGAGCGATGAAACTGTTGAGCACACCGCCGGTTCATTCTTCAAAAACCCCATGGTCTCAACCGAACAAGCAAAAGAGCTTGCCGCGTATGACGAAACGGGTAAAACGCTTGAACGCATAGAAAATCAAAGCCGCATACATGGCGGTGATGCACACCGGGCCTCGGCAGCTCACGTGCTCCTTGCAGCTGGATTTCAGCGAGGCCAAACATGGGGGCATGTGCGACTACACCCAAATCACGTGCTTAAGATTGAAACGCTTGACGGCGCATCAGCAAGCGAAGTGTATGAAGTTGTCCATGAAATCATCACGACAGTAAAAGAAAAACTTGGCATAGACCTCGAAACCGAAGTCAAATTCCTCGGATTTTAGTCCCTACTTCCCTGTTACTATACAAGTTTGTACACGTGTATATATTTGTACTATTTGTCACTTGGCAAAGGGAATTTCAAAGCAAACGCCTCAACTTCTTTGTGAAGCGCGGCAAGCTTTTCGTCGTCGTCACGCGCGTCTATGGCCTGTCTCATCCACTCCGCTATGGTCGCCATGTCATCTTCTTTGAGCCCGCGTGTCGTTATGGCTGGCGTGCCAAGTCGTATGCCGCTTGGACGAAATGGTGGCAATGGGTCATCCGCAACAGAGTTCTTGTTGAGGTTTAGGCCAATTTTATCCAGCGCTTCCTCGGGGACCTTCCCGTCTATACCAAAGCTTTCGTTCACATCGGCCAGTATTAGGTGATTTTTTGTTCCACCAGATATAAGTACAAAACCGCGTTTCTTCAATTCATCGGCCAGTCGGCTCGCGTTTTTCAAAATCTGCTCTGCATACGTCTTGAACTCCGGCTTCAGCGCTTCACCGAACGCGACAGCTTTCGCAGCAACGGTATGCATGTGCGGGCCACCCTGTGTCCCTGGAAAAATTGCCCGGTCTATGAGTGTTGGAATGTTCTCAAGCGTCTTTTCTGGAGCCTTTAGCGGGCTCGACACCACACCCTTACTGAGAATCAACCCGCCACGTGGGCCACGGAGCGTCTTGTGCGTCGTCGCCGTTATAACGTGGAACCCATAGTCAAACGGATTCTTCGCAACACCGGCGACTATCAGCCCAGCTATATGCGCCATATCCGCCATAAGCAGACAGCCAGGACCAGCCGCCTTCCCTGCTTCAGCAAATTTCGCGTAGTCGAGTTCACCCGGGTAGCCACTAAAGCCTGCCAAGATAATCTTTGGTTTGTGCTCACGTGCAAGCGCTATAAGCTCGTCATAATCAATCTCGCCCGTTGTTTTGTCTTTCATCTTGTACGGAACGAAGTTGTAAATGTGTGCCGAACGGGTCATGGGGTTGCCGTGGCTCAGGTGGCCGCCGTGACCGAGATCCATGGCGAGCACCGTATCTCCCGGCTCAAGCCACGCGTAGTACACCGCTTCGTTCGCTGGAACACCTGAGTGTGGCTGAACATTTGCATGGTCGGCTTTAAACAGTTGTTTTGCGCGTTCTATAGCGAGTTCTTCAAGCGGATCAGTGAAATCCTGGCCGCCGTAGTACCTCTTATGCGGGTAGCCTTCGCTGTATTTGTTCGTAAAAATGCTCCCCATGGCCTCGAGAACGTCGCTACTTACATAGTTCTCGCTTGGTATGAGCTCTAGGCCGCGGCGCTGGCGGTCTGCTTCTTGGTCTATAAGTTTTTTTACTGCCGTGTCTTTCATAATCCCTCCTAACAATTTCTGAATTCCAGACTTACTCACATGTTCAGATTGTGACCCCAGCTATATCATGGTTCCAGTATATCATTTTGTTGATTTATATCGCATATGATATACTCGCCGTATGACCTATAAAGCCCGTCTCGGAAAGCTTATCCAACAGAGTCGTATCAATCGCAATATGACCCAAACAGAGCTTGCAAAAGCCCTTGGGACCTCCCAGAGTGCCATAAACCGCATAGAAAAGGGTGGACAAAATATC
>CAXYYW010000108.1:0-2808 GCA_964293235.1 uncultured bacterium
AAAGTATCTTTCAGAACTTCCGCGCTATAAAGCGTGAGTTTTCTCATGGCAGCCGGTTTTCCAACCGGCATTTTGGCATGACTATGACTCAAGGTTCGGCTCTGATGCTGCTCATGCACGACGGTCGAAAGACTATGGGCGAGATAGCGTCCGCACTGGGTGTTTCTAAAAGTGCGGCCTCGCAGCTGCTCGAAGGTCTCATAGAAAAAGGCTTTGTCGAGCGGATGCAGGACGAGGACGACAAGCGTGTTGTCTACGTGTCTGTGTCGCGCGAAGGACTCCGTCATTTCAGGCACATGCGTGCCCGAGGCGGCAGGCGTATAACTCAGCTGTTCGACTTGCTTGACGACACCGAGCTAGAACAAATAGAAGCAATAACAACGAAACTGGTAGAAAGGGCGAAGGAAATCCGAACATGATGAAGCTGGTGAAATATTTGAAGCCGTACATATGGCTCATAATCCCGCTTGTTATCCTGACGTACTTGCAAGTCGTGGCGAACCTTCAGTTGCCTGACTACATGGCGAAGATCATTAACAACGGCATCATACCTGAAGATATGAGCGCCATATACAAGTATGGCGGCATCATGCTGCTCATTACGCTTGGTGGTGGTGTTGCAGCGGTCGGCGTCGGGTACCTCGCCGCGCGCGTCGCGACCGGTTTTTCCCGGGATATTCGCAAAAAAGTATTTGAAAAAGTTGAAAGCTTTTCTATAGCCGAGTTCAACAAGTTCTCGACCGCGTCACTTATAACGCGTTCGACCAATGACATCCAACAGATTCAAATGGTGACCATCATGATTTTCCGCTTGGTACTCATGGCGCCGTTCATGGCCATTGGCGCGCTTCAAAACGCTATGCAAAACGCGCCAGAACTCAGCTGGATTATCATGACGGCGGTCGCTGCGCTGCTTGCAATGATCGGCGTGCTGTTTGTCTTTGCCCTGCCGAAGTTCAAGCTGCTCCAGAAAATGGTCGACAAACTCAACCTTGTGGCGCGTGAAAATCTGACTGGCCTTCGTGTCGTGCGAGCGTTCAACAACGAGTCAGTGGAAGAAAAGAAATTCGACGAAGTCAACAAAGACCTTATGAAACTGAACTTGTTCGTGAACCGGCTCATGGTCATACTGCAGCCGTTCATGATGCTTATCATGAACCTCGCGCTTGTCGCCATAGTCTGGTTCGGCGCGCATCTTGTCAGTGACGGCAGCGTCGAAATTGGCAACATGATGGCGTTTATGCAGTACGCGATGCAGGTTATCATGTCGTTCCTCATGATATCTATCATCTTTATCATGGTGCCGCGCGCGTCTGTTTCTGCAAAGCGCGTGAGCGAAGTTATTGAGACTGAAGCGACTATAGAAGACCCAGAAAAACCTGTGAAGCCCGCCGAAAAAGGCCAAGGGCGCATAGAGTTCAAAGACGTGACGTTCACGTATCCAGGTGCTGACAGCCCAGTGCTTTCTGGCATAGACTTTACGGCCGAGCCAGGACAAACGACGGCCTTTATAGGCAGTACCGGCAGTGGTAAATCGACGCTTATCAGTCTAATCCCCCGTTTTTACGATGTGTCTGCCGGCCAAGTGCTCGTTGATGGCGTCGATGTGCGAGACCTCAAACTAAAAGACTTGTACGGTCAAATTGGCTACGTGCCGCAAACTGGCGTGCTGTTTTCGGGCACGGTGAAAAGCAATATAGCTTACGGCAACAAAGACGCGAGCGACCGCGACGTGAAGAAAGCAGCGGACGTGGCGCAGGCTAGCGAGTTCATAACAAACCTCGAAAAAGGCGTCGAAGGTGAAATTGCCCAAGGCGGCGCGAACGTGTCGGGTGGCCAGAAACAGCGTTTGTCTATAGCTCGGGCGCTCGCGGTCAAGCCGAAAGTCTATATATTTGACGATTCATTCTCCGCGCTCGACTTTAAAACCGACCGCGCGCTTCGCAAAGCTCTTGAAACTGAAACCAAAGGCAAGACAGTGCTCATAGTTGGCCAGCGTATCAGCACAATCATGAACGCGGACAAGATTATCGTTCTCGATGAAGGAAAGATTGTCGGCGAGGGCACGCACCGTGAACTCATGAAGACAAATGCCGTATACAAAGAAATAGCCTACTCGCAGCTGTCCGAAGAGGAGCTTGCAAACATTGAAGCGAACGGAAAGGAGGCACGCTAATGGAACGGGGTTCAGAAAAGCCAGCACCTACACAGCATCGTCGCGGTGGTATGTTTGGCGGACCAACGCCAGTTGGTATGCCGACCGAAAAAGCGAAGGACTTCAAAGGCACCATAAAGAAGCTAGCTGAGCACTTGAAGCCATTCCGGTGGCAGATGCTGCTCGTGCTTGTCTTTGCCATAGCGAGCACCGCGTTCGCGATAGCCAACCCGAAGATTATGGGCAACGCGACAAACCAGATAGTCGATGACTATGTCGCCATGAAAGCGTACGATGCTATAACGGCGAAGCTTCCAGCGGGCGTTCAGTTGCCAAAAGGCACGACCGGCGCGGACCTTATAGCCAAGATGCCAGCCTCAGAGCTTAGCAAGATTCCAAGCAGCCAGCTCGACTCTATAAAATCGCTGGATCTCTCGACACGGCCGACATTTCACTTTGACTCGATACTGAACATCATCATACTGCTGCTCGGCCTGTATCTGCTCAGCGCGCTGTTCAGTTATATACAAGGCTGGGTGATGACGCATATCACGCAGAAAGTTACCTACAAGCTACGGCGCCATATCTCGGACAAGATTAACCGCCTGCCGCTCAGCTAATTCCACAAACGAACATACGGGGAAGTCCTCAGC
>CAXYYW010000109.1:0-2803 GCA_964293235.1 uncultured bacterium
CCGCCTCTTACACGCTTGAAACCATCACTTGTTCTGCCAGTAACACCGATCCACGGCTGTACGTTATCGAAGCCAACAGCCGCCCCAGTGCTACTTAACGCCGAAAGCGTCATGGTGGTGGTTCCAGCATACAGTACCGATGCTCGTATATAGTACTGCCATACGCCTGAATCATAACCAGACAAAGTCGCCGTACACTCGTATGAAACGCCTAAGGTAGTGCACGTTGCGTATTTGACTGGATTTTGACCAGAAACCAGGTGTTGCCCACCACTTGTAGACGTACTATCGGTGCGCGCGTCAAGTACGTTTATATCTGACGAGGTTGACGGACAGCCTCCACCACCACACGGAACAATAAAGATAGTCCTAGACCGTGCTTCATTACCATCAAGATCGGTTACATCATTGTACGGAATTGTCTGGAAGCGAATGACTGGCATATAGCCAGAGCTATTCCAGCTTGAAAGTGTCGGCCAACCGGCAATAGCGCCGGAACGATTCATATAGCTGCCCTCACCGGCCCATGAAATCTTGAGCTGTGTAAACTGCGAGGTAGTTTTTATACGCTGAATATAATCCGAATCAGAACTAAGCGGTGCTGAAAGCGAAGGAGTGTTTCTTTGAATAGTCAAACAGGTAAAGTATTGCTCGTAATCAGTGGCGCCGCCAGTCGCGCCTTCACCAGTACTATCAATAGGAATCGCGAGCGTATTCTTTGCGAGATCATACGCCTGACCAGAATTGAATGCATTGCAATTGTTTTGGCTATTGAGCGCACTAGCACACCTTGCATCGGCAGGATGCGCCTGGCAGTACAGTAGTATTCGCTTACCGTCTTCAATCCCGCTGCGCGCCGCGGCAAGCGCACTTGCACTAAGGTCGTTATCTGTAGTTTGCCGCTGATCTGCAACCACTATAGTGATAAAGCCCATAACGATTAACGATATAAAGACCATGAAAAAGATAACCGTTAGGAGCGAAACGACTCCATGCTCTCCCCGACGTCGCATGCTTGCTACCTGTACCATACTTAATCCCCTTCCCTCGAATAAATACTCGTCTCAAAGTCCCCAAATGCACAGAACTGATTCTTTGGATCACAGGAAAAGAGGGTCGGCGTCGAAGCATCGGGATGCGCAACATTATCTCCGGATGTCGAGAGCACAAGAGATATATCCCAAAGCTTACCTTGCTGTTCAACCGAGAACGCAAGCGGTGTTATTTCCGGCCCAACCAGATCCATCGTCCCCACTTTATCAATTGGACCTGTTGATTTACATAGATCAGCCCCGGGATCTTGCACGGAAATAAACCGAAGCTCTGTAGAAGCATCACTTCCACTGAACGTATTCTTAACGTGACCATCGGCGTTATTATAAACGTTCCAGGCATAACTGGTAGTCCCGGCGCATAAGCGATTATTGTTGACAACGTAAAGCGGTGTCGTGTTACTGCGAAGCGCCGTTCCTACATCGTCAAGAAGCTGACGCCCCGTCTGATTTATTTGACGAATTGCCGATCCCTTTACATAGAGCCGTGTTATTTGGAGTATAGAGAGGACCAAGAAAAGAAGTAGAAATGAAATAAACGCCAACGCCAGAGTAAGCTCTATTAAGGTAAATCCTTTTTCTTTCCTATTTGTCATACAACCTCACAACCGTTGAAAGCGTCTGTGTTTCGGGGCTGGTATTTTGTCTCCAGCACGCACGTATATAGAAGTCTTTGTACGGAACCTGTACCCCGGCAGCGCTGTCGATTTTTTGTATCCATATGCCATCGCCAGGCGCCGGAAAAGCGTCAGCCGTGGCAGAGCTCATAGTTGTTTGCAATGATAAGAAATTATTGGCATCTGTTGTTATCCAAAATGCATTCTGCGGAGACTGAATGTTGCAGCTATTGAGATTCGGTATTGATCCTACAGAGGTTTGGCTTCTAACCCGACACCATAAATTCACAGCAGCCTGATCATATGTTGAAACCGAAGTAGGACAAGAGAGTTGCAGGAAATATTGATCTCTGCCATATGTTAGCGACTCTATCTGACGGTTCAACAGCAACCTCACTTCGGACTTTTCCATGGAATCATACATCTGTGCAACGCCGCGATTCATGAGTGAGAACGCACCGACAACCACAACGCCAAGCACCGTAATCGCAACCAGCACCTCCACCAGGTTGTCACCTCTCTCAGATGCATGCTTTTTTAATAAACTGGGCATAGCGTCGTCTCGGGGTTATAGTTTGTTGTTATTGTCCCTGCACCCTGGCCCTGGCTAAACTGGATAGCCGCCCGAGGATGTATGGCCGTAAAATCAACGTCGTTCTTCACGCATACCATGAGGCTTGGACCAGCAGATGTGCTCGTAAGTGGGTTATACGCTGCGTCATCGTTCGAAACGGCGTTCGTCAGACCATTCGTTGCATTTCCTGAGAGATCTTTATAGTAGAGCTGAATTATGCGGCTATTGTCGGGTATTCGTAAAAATGCTATTGAATTAACGTCCCCACGCCCATTACCAGACGGCAAGCTCGTCGAACGCGTTGCCGTGGAAACAGCTGCGCTCCATTTCAGCTCATATGTCTTTTGCCCATTTGTCACTACCTGTAAAGATGAGGCTTATAATTTTTCTTTGTCAGTCGTCTGTGTCGTTATGGACTGCGTTGATATAACGTATGACGTCTTAATAGTTGAGCCATCGGCACTGATTGTCATGAGCTTACCCAGCAAGAGGCACTTACTCTTGCCTGGCAGCACTGCGGTCGGACCGTCCGCTGAGCAGCTAATACCAGAATCGCGTAC
>CAXYYW010000110.1:0-2735 GCA_964293235.1 uncultured bacterium
CCGTAAAGGCCGATCTCGCTGAAGCGCAGCGAAGCCATGCCGCTGGCGAACTCGTGAACCCACGCGTTCTCAGCATGTTTAAGAAGACAATTGCCCGCGTTAAGACACTTATAGTCGAGAAAACGCGCGAAGCCAAAAGGAAGGAGGACTAAGCTATGGCAAAGAAAGTGACTGGCGTTGTGACGTCTTCCGTCCAAGATAAGACGATCACCGTCACTGTAACAACCCGCAAGACCCATCCGGTCTACGGCAAGCAGTACACCGTGAGCCGCAAATATACAGCGCACGATGAGAAGAACGAAGCGACTAACGGTAACGTTGTCGATATCGTAGAATGCCGCCCAATCTCAAAGCATAAATCCTGGACACTCGACCGCATAGTCGAGGCCGGACACGGCAAGGTTGAGCTGAAAGACGAGGAAGAAGTCGTTGAGAAGAAGGTCGCAGCTGACAAAAAGGCTGAGGTCGAAGAAGCGACGGAGGAGGCGAAGTAATGATCCAGCAAGAATCACGCCTGAAAGTCGCCGATAACAGTGGTGCAAAGAGCATCCTGTGTATCCGCGTACTTGGCGGTACCCGCCGCCGTTATGCCCGAGTTGGTGATATTATTGTCGCAACCGTCAAGGACGCGTCGACAACCGGCCAAGTAAAGAAGAAATCTGTTGTGAAGGCAGTCGTCGTTCGTACGACCGACAAAATTCGTCGTAAAGATGGCTCGACTATCTGCTTTGACGAAAATGCAGCAGTTATAGTTGGCGATGACAAGCAGCCACGCGCAACCCGCGTCTTCGGTCCAGTCCCACGCGAACTGCGCGACCAAGGCTATGCAAAGATCGTAAGCTTAGCTCCGGAGGTACTCTAATATGACAATGCGTATTAAAAAAGGCGACCTCGTGAAGGTTATCGCCGGCAGCCACAAGGGCAAGACCGCTAAGGTCGAACGAACTGACGCTGTAAATGGCCTTGTCTACCTAGAGAAAGTCGGGCTTATCAAGCGACACATCAAGCCAAGCCAGTTAAACCCACGCGGTGGCACAAAGGAAATCCACAAGGGCCTGCCTGTCAGCAACGTCGCGCTCATCGTTGACGAAGCAAAGGGTAAAACCGCCAAAGTTGCATACAAGATGAAAGAAAATAAGAAGGTTCGCAGCAACCGCTCGAACGGAAAGGAGATCTAGTATGGCCAAAACAACTACCTATGAACCACGCCTGAAAACTCTCTACCGTGAGACAATTGCAGGTGAACTCAAGAAGGAACTGGAGCTCGATAACATCAACCAAGCCCCAAAACTTCAGAAAATCGTCGTAAGCGTCGGCGTTGGCAAGCACAAAGATGACAAGCACTTCCATGAAGTCGTCGTCACCACGCTTCGCAAGATTACCGGCCAACAGCCGATTGATCGCATGGCGAAAAAGTCTATCGCTACCTTTAAGATTCGTAAAGGCATGAACCGAGTCGGTGTCAGTGTCACGCTCCGTGGCAACCAGATGTACGAATTCCTCGATCGCCTTATCAACATCGCCCTGCCACGTGTTCGTGACTTCCACGGTGTTGGCGCAAAAGGTTTCGACCGCAGCGGCAATTACAGCCTCGGCATCGTTGAACAGTCAGTATTCCCAGAACTAAACTTTGAAGACACGCAGGTTTTGCATGGTCTACAAGTGACGTTTGTTATGAAGACTGAAAGTCGTAAGCACACCCGACCACTTCTTGAGAAGTTCGGGATGCCGTTTGAGAAAGAAGGAGGCAGGTAATATGGCGAAGAAATCAATGGTTGCGAAAGACGCGAAACGTCAGCGCATGATAGGAAAATACGCCGCAAAGCGCGCTGAGCTCAAGGCAGCTGGTGATCTCGAAGGTCTTCAGGCACTCCCGAGAAACAGTAGCCCGACACGATGGAAGAATCGCAGCATAGAATCGGGACGCCCACGCGGGTATATGCGCAAATTTGGCATGGATCGTATCACCTTCCGTGAGCGAGCATCCAAAGGCGAAATTCCAGGTATAACGAAAGCAAGCTGGTAGAGGAAAGGAGGAAGAAGCATATGGCATTACAATCAACAGATCCTATAGCTGACATGCTGACGCGCGTACGCAACGCAAGCGCCGTCGGTAAGAACGAAGTCCGCCTTCCAAACAGCAAGCTGAAGCAGACAGTTGCTGAGCAGTTGAAAAAGGCTGGGTATCTCGTGTCTGTCAAAGTTGAGAAGGCAAAACCACAAGACGAACTGGTTATCACGATTTTTGCAGAGGGTAACGAACCAGTATTTACAGAGATTGAGCGCGTCAGCAAGCCTGGCCGCCGCGTCTACGCTGGTGTCGGTGACATCCCGAAAGTGAAGAACGGCCGCGGCGTCATACTCGTCAGTACCTCAAAGGGTGTCATGACCGGTGTCGAAGCCGTCAAGCAGCGCCTTGGTGGTGAGCTAATTTGTAAGGTGTACTAAGCGCAATATGGGTATAGATAAGCTCCAAGAAGCAGCGGATAACTTTGCAGTTAGAACAAGGGCGGCTATAAGCATGGCCGTAACTGCTGGTTCAGACCCTGTTGCTGCTAGGCACGGTGAAGTAGGTGACGCTTATGAAACCATGAGTGTAGCAGCTGATGAGATCGCCGACAATGCAAAGATGGTCGCTGAAAAGCACGGTATACCCGAATCTATGATTCCATATTTACTTAAAGATGCGCTTCAGCAATTTGAAGATTAATTAAAGAAAGGTAAAGGTATGAGTC